>NZ_VBWP01000008.1 GCF_005771635.1 Culicoidibacter larvae
ATATTTACAACCTCCGTAACATTAACTATAATATAACAAATCATGTATATAAAGTCCAACTTCTGTGGTTCACCTCAATTACCGACAATTGCTAAAAGGAAGCGATAGAAATGGCTTATGTTGTTGATTTTAATGAGGTATCTACAATTGGACTTGAAACTTCACCGGTAGCAGATGCACTTGCTGGGTTGCGTGCCAATGAAGCTCGTTACTTCATGAATAAGTATAAACATGAATTTGTAGTTACCCCAGCGAGTGAAAGTCAGGATGTGCTTGACTATGTAAACAATATTCTGAAAACTGAACGCGATATTGAATTTCATGCTAAACCACTGGAAACATCACAATTTCAAGTTGAAAACATCAAATTCACTTATGTTTTTTATGAAGATGGGCTGGGATTAAATGTTATGTATATGATAGATGATCCTAAAAAACGCGCAGTTGGTTTTAAACTTTCCGAAGGTATGGAGGTACCAGCTGAACTTGTCGATAAATTTAAGTTTGCTCGCCAAAAATCAAAATTAGCGGGAACCATTCGTGGCTCGTTCTTTGTGATTAAGGGAGAATATTAAAAAGCGATCGCCAGCGGCGAGCGCTTTTTTCTTGCCAAAATAAGGTCTCATGTTATAATAAAAATAACAAATTAGACTACCTAGTCTAAAACGAGGTGATTTTTGATGTCAATATCAAAAACGAAACAAGCAATTGTTGACGGCGCCATTTTGACATTCTCGCAAAATGGCTACAATACAACAATGGATGAAATTGCTTTGGCGGCAAAAGTTGCTAAAGGAACACTTTACTATCATTTTTCTTCTAAAGAAGAACTCTTCAATTTTATCATCAAACAAGGGATGGAAAAAATTGATGCAGATGTTCAGAGTGCAACTCAGGATGAAAGTGATTTAATTACCCGAATTCATATTTTAGCAAGGGTACAACTGGAATTAGTGTATGATAATCATGACTTCTTTCGGGTAATCATGAGTCAGCTTTGGGGAATCGAAAAGCGGCAAGAAGAGTTACGGGTACAAATGAAGAATTATATCCATCATATCAGCACTTATTTTCAGACAGCAATTGATGCTAATATCATTTCCAGTAATAATGCAGAACTGCTAGCCTATTCATTTATCGGTTTGCTAACCGGTACTGCTATCTACGAACTATCTACTGGTCGGCCAAAGCCAATCGATGATGTTGTCGATCAAATTATTAATAGCTGCCTCAATGGTATTTTGGTAAAATAATAAAACCGGCGTCTAGATGTATCTAGACGCCGGTTTCTTTTTTTTGTGAAGAGAGTAAAATAATTGACATTTTTGAAAATAGGTATAAAATATATACTGACCAGTCAGTCTATGTTTTGGAGTTGATACCTATGAGCAATAAATCAGTGATTCGGGAAGATTGGAATCGCATCAGAAAAAGTCGGTTTGTGCGGCTTGCTGTTATGGCTATTCTTATTGTACCGATTTTATATAGTTTCATGTACTTATATGCATTTTGGGATCCATATAATAATTTAGATAATATGAAAGTTGCAGTTGTGAATCTTGATAAAGGCGCTACTGTTGATGGCGAATTTAAAAATGTTGGTGATGAAATTGTCAGTGACTTAAAAAGTAATGATGCGCTTGGTTGGGAGTTTGTTGATGGAAAAACTGCTGCCGATGGATTGCTTGGCAATGCTTATTATGCAGAAATGATTATTCCGGCTAACTTTTCAGCACAAGTTATGAGTGCAACTGATGTCAATCAGGTGCAAGGAAACTTAACCTTTGTGACCAACGATAAAAAGAATTTTTTAGCAAGCCAGATTGTTGGTAAAATTGAAACTGTTTTGGAAAATCAAATAACTTCCAGTATTGTTCGAGAATATACAACAGCAACTTTTTTGAAATTATCAGATTTAGAAGCTGGCATGCAAACTGCAGCTGATGGAGCTAATCAACTAACCGATGGTTTGACTGATGCTAAAGACGGAGCAGCAACAATTGCCGCAGGCAATCAAGAACTTGCTAACCAAGTCAATGCAGTAACTTCAAATTTACAGTCAAATACACTCTATCAGATGCTGGTAAGTGGTGACATCAGCGGTCTGCAGGCAATCGCGGCTGATGCCAGCACATTGGCGACTACCGATTTAAGTGGAATAAAAAAAGTAACGACAACATTGAGTCAAAACAAAAGCACGTTTGGTAAAATGATTACCGATTATCAAAACCTCAACAATAGTGGCTTTTTAACTGATGAGCTAAAAAGCCAAGTGCAAACAATTATTGACCCAACACATATAGGCGAAGGCGAACAATTGATTCATGATATCAGTAAACTAAAAACAGATTTAGAATCAGCAGTAAGTACAAATGATAGTAGTAATTTACAAACAATAAAAGATAACGCCGCAGCAATCCAAACTGCGCTGGATTCAATTATGACTGCTAGCAATCAACTGCCGGAACTCAGCCAATTTATCAGTAACCAAAAAGATGAAGCCGATAGCTACTTAGCGGCCAGCACCGATTTTGCGACCCAAGATCAAGTGGATGAATATCAATCAGCACTCGCAAGTATTGATACCAGCAATTTAACCGATGCTCAAAAACAGGCTTTAATCCAAGCACAAGACCTTGCCAGCCTCACTCTTGAAACTCGGGATCAAATGCAAACCAATACCAGTTCTATTGATACATTGACTGCAACAATCGACAATCTCAATAATAGTTTGAATCAAACCGGCGTCAATGAAGTTTTTACCCTCAGTGATGAGATGCTTGCTGATAATTCACTGCAAACAATTATCGATGATATTAAAAATATCAATACTTCATATCAAACTTATAAACCAACGCTAACAACAATTCAGTCAGTCACAGCACAAATGCAAACGCAAGAAGGGCAACAATTTCTTGGACAAGCTAACACCCTTTGGAGTGACGTTTACAGCGCCAGTCCAATACTAAAACAATTACTCAATCAAATTGACAGTCCACAGTTTGCCTCTCTGCCACAAACAACTGACACTTTATTAAATATGCAGAACCATTTACGCAGCAACCAACCAGTGCTGAATGCTGCCAGTCATATTCAACCGCAACAAATACAAACATTGCTGAATAAGTTGCCACAAGTCAGTGATGGCGTTAATGCTCTGGCAAACGGCAGCGACCAATTGAGTACCG
The DNA here is from genome assembly GCF_005771635.1 of Culicoidibacter larvae. Lineage (GTDB taxonomy): Bacteria > Bacillota_I > Bacilli_A > Culicoidibacterales > Culicoidibacteraceae > Culicoidibacter > Culicoidibacter larvae. Next base: position 3,189 of record NZ_VBWP01000008.1, read on the forward strand.
GCATCACCCAACTGGATAACGGTTCGATGACTTTGGCTGAAGGCCTAAGTAGCGGTTATGCAGAGCTTAATAAATCACTGATTCATACGCCGGAGCAAATGGGTGAGTTTATCGCTCAACCATTTGCTCTCGATGCTCAGGCTGAAAATAAAGTGGCGCAATATGGCGTTGGCTTTGCACCATACTTTATTCCACTATCTTTATGGGTTGGGGCATTGATGATGTTCTTCGTTGTTGATCCGCGCACGAACATTAAAACTAGTTCAGTAAAACACGTGCTTAGCAAGTTTGCAATTTATGCAGCAATTGGCGTATTACAAGCAGTATTGGTAAGCATTGCGATTATGGCCCTTGGTTTGGTGCCAACAAATGTTATCACCTTCATTATTACCAACATTGCCATCTCACTAGTATTCGTCAGCATTATGCTCAGCCTTATTTTGCTGCTTGGTGATATCGGTCGCCTGCTTGCGATTGTTATCCTCATACTGCAACTAACCTCAGCCGGCGGTACCTTCCCGGTTGACTTAGTGCCGGGACTCTTCCAGTTTCTGCATCCGATTCTGCCGTTTACTTATGCAGTTGATGCCCTTCGTGATGTTATCTCGGCAACCACTATCAATTACGGATTGGTGCTTAGTGACATTGGTATTATGGCTGTGTTTGGTGCTGTATTCCTTGGCCTCGCAATTATTTTCTGCAAACCAGGAGTACGATTCACTAAATGGGTTGATAAACAGTTAGGTCATGCTCATGAGTAAAAGAGAAAAAGCCATCACCTGAGGTGATGGCTTTTTAAGATTCTTATTTATTAAGTTTAGCTTCCAATTCGGCTTTTAAACTTTCAAAACCAGGTTTGCCAAGCAAAGCAAACATATTTTTCTTGTAAGCTTCTACACCCGGTTGGTCAAATGGATTGACCCCGATTAGGTAGCCGCTTACCGCACAAGCAGTTTCGAAGAAGTAAACCAGCAAGCCAAAGTGATATGGATCAATTTTGTCAACTTCAACAACCATATTTGGTACATCACCATCAACATGAGCAAGGACAGTTCCTTCAAATGCTTTTTGGTTTGCATAGTCGATTGTTTTACCGGCAATAAAGTTTAAGCCGTCAAGATCATCTTTGTCACTTTCAATTGTTACATCAACATTTGGTGTTTTAACATGGAGCACAGTTTCAAATAGATCACGGCGTCCTTCTTGAATGTATTGGCCAAGTGAATGTAAGTCTGTTGAGAAGTTTGCGCTGGTAGGGAAGATACCTTTGTTATCTTTTCCTTCTGACTCACCGAATAATTGTTTCCACCATTCACCGAAATACATCATTGATGGTTCGTAGTTAATCAGCATTTCAATTGAACGCCCTTTATTGTAAAGGCAGTTACGCACTAACGCATATTTATAAGCATCATTTTCTTTCCAGTCTGCTTTGGTGTATGCAGCACGTCCGGCAGCAGCGCCTTCCATGATAGCGGCAATGTCAACTCCGGCTGCTGCGATTGGTAACAGACCAACTGCAGTTAACACCGAGAAGCGACCGCCAACATCATCGGGAACAACAAATGTTTCGTAACCCTCAGCATCAGCAACAGTTTTTAAAGCACCCTTTGAACGGTCGGTTGTTGCGTAGATACGTTTGCTGGCACCATCTTTACCGTACTGTTCTTCAAGCATTTTTTTGAAAATACGGAACGCTAAAGCTGGTTCTGTAGTTGTTCCTGATTTAGAAATAACATTAATTGACCAATCTTTCCCTTTTACTAAATCAACCAGGTCATTGATGTATCCCGGACTCATATGATTTCCGGCAAAAATAATTTTTGTTTTTGCCGTTAAATTATGGAATGAGCTGCAAAGCAATTCAATTGCGGCGCGAGCACCGAGATATGAACCGCCAATACCAATAACAATCAGATATTCTGAATCAGATTGAATTTTTTTAGCCGCGCTTTGAATGCGGGCAAACTCTTCTTTATCATAATTTTCCGGTAAATCAACCCAACCAAGAAAATCATTCCCGGCACCGGTTTTTTCGTGAATCATGTTATGAACAGTAGGAATAAATACACCTAAATTATCAAGTTCTGCATCATTCATGAATGGTGCAACAAAATTAGTGTTCAGTTTTAGAGCCATTTGTTTGTTCTCCCTTCGATTTTGGTTTCATTTTTGGTTTCCTAGAGGCCTTAATCCAGTGTGGCAGTTTACGTGCGAGCACTTCAAAATCTTCAGCATATGCTGAACCAAGATTGCGATAATGGGGCACATCTTTTATTGTTAATTCAACCCGTTTATCATCACAGTTAAGCACTCGAACCCGGATGTATTCATCCAGCGTCAGGAACTTATTAAGATCGGCGATAAAATAATCTGAAATTTTAGAAATATGTAAAAGTCCGATTCGTTCATCTTCTAATTCAATCAACGCGCCAAAGTTTACAATCGAAACTACTTTACCTACGATAATATCACCTTTTTTATACACTGTTGCCACCTCCGTACTCAATATTATAACATAGAAAAATTGTTTAATAAACGGATTTTCAGGATATGCAATTTATTAGCATCACCGGTCAATTAATGATATAATACGGGGTAGAAAAAAACTGGATGTCGAAAGGACTGCATAATCAATGAAACAATATGATGTTATTGTCATCGGCGGCGGACCGGCGGGAATGTATACGGCCTTCTACTGTGGATTACGACAATTAAACACGCTGCTGGTTGAAAGCCTTGAACAATTAGGCGGACAACTGGCTGCGCTATACCCGGAAAAATATGTTTATGACTTACCTGGCTTTCCGAAAGTAAAGGCGATTGACTTTATTAATGGCTTGCAAGAACAGCTAAACCAAGTGCAAGAGTATGTGACTATTGCACTTGCTCAAAATATTCAAAGCTTGGAAAAGCGCGGTGAACACGACTTTGTGATTCAAAGCAATAGTGACACCTTCTATAGTAAAGCAGTTATTGTTACTGCTGGAGGCGGTTCATTCATTCCGCAGACAATGCGGATTGAAAATGAGGCTGACTACAAAAATATCCAATATTTTGTTCGCGACTTAGAACAATACCGCGACCGCCGCGTCGTTATCTTCGGCGGCGGCGACTCAGCGGTTGACTGGGCGCTTATGCTTGAACCGATTGCCAAATCGGTCAGCATTGTGCACCGCCGCAAAGATTTCCGAGCGAAAGAACATAGCGTGCAACAACTGAAGGATTCAACGGTGCAAATCTATATTCCATTCAGCCCGGTGGGACTGAATGGTCAAGGGGATTTAGCCCAAGAAGTGGTGTTGCGCAATAATAGTACCAAAGAAGAAACAACTATCAGCATGGACGACATTATTGTTAACTTTGGCTTTTCTTCAAGTTTAGGACCGATTGCTACTTGGGGACTTGAACTGACTGGTAAGGTGATTCCGGTTGATACAACTCAGGCAACATCAATTTCCGGTATTTTTGCCTGTGGTGATATATGTACTTATCCAGGACGTATCAATCAGGTGACGCTTGGACTTGGTGAAGGATTGGTTGCTTCTGCAAGTGTTAAGCATTACATTGACCCGGATGCAATTGTTGGTGCTATTCGTTAGTGAAAAAGTGAAAAAATGTATATTATTGTACTTTCTATATGTTTTTGCATATAATAGAAAAGATAAGGGGTTTTTAACCTTATTGGTAATTAAAAATTGGAGTGACAAACATGGAATTAACTCGTGATGAACAAATTGAAAAAATCAAAGAAGTATTGAATTTATTGCGCCCGTATTTACAACGTGATGGTGGCGATGTTGAATTTGTAGACTTTAATGATGGTATCGTACAATTGAAAATGTTAGGTGCATGTCAAGGATGTGCTATTGCTGATGTTACTGTTTATGATGGTATTGAACGGGCATTGGTAGAAGAAGTGCCGGGTGTTATCGGTGTTGAAACTGTTGAGGATGATAATGGTTTTGATGGCTGGAACTTCTAAGATAAACTTTTTACAGGTATAGGTGGATATAGCGGCATTGCCGATTATAGATATTTTTTATTATTTAAGGGAGGCTATACAATGAAAGTCGTTGTTATAGGTTGTACACATGCAGGAACTGCTGCAATATTAAATATAAAGGCAAATCATGCAGATGCGCAAATTACTGTTTATGAACGTAATGATAATATTTCATTCTTATCTTGCGGTATTGCGTTATATGTTGGTGGTGTAGTAGAAGATCCCCAAGGATTATTCTATAGTTCACCGGAACAATTAGCGGAATTAGGGGTCGTGACTAACATGGAACATGATGTTCTTCATGTTGATGTTGAAGCGAAAACCGTTGAAGTAAAAGATTTAAAAACCGGCGAAGTGTCAATTGATACATTTGATAAACTGGTGGTAACAACTGGTTCTTGGCCAGTAACGATTGATGTTGAAGGGAAGGATTTGGAAAATATCCTTTTCTGTAAAAACTACAATCATGCCAAAGCAATTATTGAAGCTGCCAAACATGTTGAAAGTGTAGCAGTAGTTGGTGGCGGATACATTGGTATTGAACTTGTTGAAGCATTTGCGCAACAAGGTAAAAAAGTAACTTTAATTGACCGCGCACCAATGATTATGGCTAAATACTTCGATAAAGAATTCTTAGAGCCAGTTGAGAAAACGTTAGTTGATCATGGCATCAAGTTAGCTTTATGCGAAAATGTTGTTCGCTTTGAGGGCGAAAACGGAAACGTAAAAACCGTTGTCACTGACAAAGGTTCTTACGATGCAGATTTAGTAATCAGTTGCGTTGGTTTCAAACCAAATACCGGACTTTTAAAAGGACAAGTAAAAATGCTCGCAAACGGCGCAATCATCGTTGATGATTATATGCGTACCAGCAATCCTGACGTATTTGCTGCCGGCGATAGCTGCATTGTTCACTATAATCCAACCGGTGGTTTTGAATATATTCCACTGGCAACTAACGCTGTGCGTATGGGAACACTTGTTGGTCGTAATTTAGTTGAACCAACAACTAAATATATCGGTACTCAATCAACTTCAGGAATCAAAGTTTACGAACATAATATGGCAGCAACCGGATTAACTGAAGAAAATGCTCATTGTTATGGTATGGATGTGAAAACTTCAACATTAGTTGATAGCTACCGTCCGGAATTTATGCCAACTCATGAACAATTGATGATTAAATTAGTGTATGATGCAAAAACTCGAGTAATCTTAGGTGGACAAATTTCGTCTGCCATTGATTTAACTCCGGTAATTAACACATTGTCTGTATGTATTCAAAAGAAAGTAACTGTTGATGAATTAGCCTTTATTGATTTCTTCTTCCAACCACATTACAACAAACCTTGGAACTTCCTGAATACTGTTGCAATGCAAGCAGAATAAAAAAAGAAACACACGAATCCCGGCGGGACGCGTGTGTTTTATGATTATCTAGGAGGCGGAAAATATGGTAAAAGCAGAAATAGCAATGACAGACTTAGAGAAAATTGATATTCGGGTTGGGACGATTATCACTGTTAAAGATGTTGCTAAGTCAGATAAATTGGTTAAGCTAACAGTTGATTTTGGCAGCTTTGAACGGACAATTCTAGTTGGTATGAAGACGGAGCGGAAAGAGCCGCGTGAAATAGAAGGTATGCAAGCGTTATTTGTCGTGAATATGGCACCAAGAACGATGTTTGGTGAACTTTCACATGGAATGCTTTTTGATATTGGCTATCCTGATGGCATAACGCCGGTACTGGCGGTACCGGAAAAGCCGGTTCCTGCCGGTACCAGACTGGGATAAGTAAAAACGACATGGCTTCAAGCCATGTCGTTTTATTTTTGTGCCTGCATAATAAACATTGAGGCGTCTTGGTTCATAAAATTCCTTTCACCATAATAAAAGGTTTCTGAGGTTGGATTGTGAAATCCAAGTTTTTTCAGAACTTCATGAAGTGTATCTTGATCAAATCCATTATGAACCCGATCATCAATAATTGCCGGATTCTTATCAAAATCAACAATCAGCAGTTTGCCGCCGGGATTTAGCATTTGGTAAATGTTATTTAGAAATGGCTCGGTGTCGGGAACATGCAACAGTACTTGCGACATGAAAATGACATCGAAACTGATATTATCCAGCGGCTTGTGCAAATCAGAGTAAACCGTTTTAGCATTACCTAATGCTAAAGTAGCTATTTTTTGCTCAACAATATCAAGCATTTTTTGAGAGGCGTCAATCAGGGTTAGCTGTTGAAAATGATTTGCCAGTTGCAACCCAATCAGACCAGTACCGCAGCCAACATCGGCTGCGGTACCGGTTGTTTCGCCGTTATTTGGTAAATATTGGGCTATTTTTCCAGCAATAAGATCCGCGATGACAATTCGTTCCGGATTGTCATATTTAGTGGCGATGTTATCAAAAATATTCACATCAATGCTCCTTTTATATTAAAGTGCTGCCAGTACTTCCTCAACGTGGTTTTTAACCCGAACGTTTTCAAAGAGCTGAGTGATAATGCCATTAGCATCAATTATACAGGTAGTACGGACAATGCCGTAGTATTCACGACCATAATTTTTTTTAAGTTGCCAAACCCCATATTCCTTACAGACACTGCCATCAGTATCAGTCAGGATCGGAAAGTTCAATTCATTTTTATCACTGAAATTGCATGAGCGTTTCAAAGTGTCAATCGTAATTCCTAAGACAACTGCATTTTTAGCCTTGAAGTCAGCAAGGTGATTACGGAATTGCTGGGCTTCTAAAGTACAGCCTGGTGTATTATTTTTAGGATAGAAATAAACAACAACAGTTTTTCCTTTGAAATCACTTAATTGAATCTGATTGCCATCAGTATCCTCAAGCGAGAAATTTGGTGCTTGCATACCTACTGTTAACATAAAATATCATCCCTTTCCTTCTTATTATAGCACATCAGAAAATACTTTTAAATTGTTTAGCACTCTTGTTGACTAAGTGCCAAAACAGTGATATACTTAATGAGTAGTTATGCTACGAAACGTATGAGTTGCAAGAATTGCTGAACAATTTTTGCAATATGATGGTATTAATTATTTAAAAGGAGGAATTTTTTATGAATCCACAACAATTTACATTTAAGTTGCAGGAGGCTTTCGTTGAGGCGGAAGCAACTGCGAAGTCATATAAGCATAGTCAGATTGAAACTATTCATTTGATTTATGTATTGCTGACTGCCAGCGATTCGTTGTTTGGCAGAATTTTAGAGCTGATGCGTATTGATCGCGCCAGTGTTATTAAAGGTATTGAGGCAATCTTGGAAAAGATGCCGACAGTGAACGAAGTGCCGGTGCAATTACCACCGAGTCGTGAGTTGATTGATGTATTGCAACGTTCACAAAATATTATGAAGAAAATGGACGATGAATATATTTCAGTTGAGCATGTCTTATTAGCGGTTACCGAAAATCCTGAACCAAAGTTGAAACCGGTTTGGCAAACATTCGGTATTACTAAAGATAAACTGAGTGAAACGATTACTACGATTCGCGGTTCTCAACATGTGTCATCACAAGATCCGGAAAGTACTTATGAAGTGCTGGAGAAATATGGTCGTAATCTGGTTGAAGATGTGCGCAGCGGTAAGATTGATCCGGTTATCGGTCGTGACGAAGAGATTCGCCGGGTGATTCGGATTCTTTCGCGGAAAACTAAGAACAACCCCGTGCTCATTGGTGAGCCCGGCGTTGGGAAAACTGCTATCGTTGAAGGTTTGGCGCAACGGATCGTTCGTCAGGACGTTCCCGAAGGCTTAAAAGAGAAAACCATTTTTGAACTTGATATGGGTGCTTTGATTGCCGGGGCAAAATTCCGCGGTGAATTTGAAGAGCGCTTAAAAGCAGTGCTGAACGAAGTGAAGAAAAGTGACGGTAAGATTATTTTATTCATCGATGAGATTCATACATTAGTTGGTGCCGGAAAAACTGAGGGTGCTATGGATGCCGGTAACTTATTGAAACCGATGCTTGCTCGTGGGGAGTTGCATTGTATTGGTGCGACGACGCTTGGCGAGTACCAAAAGTATGTTGAGAAAGACCCGGCTTTGGAACGACGTTTCCAAAAAGTATTGGTTGAAGAACCGACTATCGAAGATACAATTTCAATTCTTCGTGGATTGAAAGAACGTTTTGAGATTCACCATGGAGTTAGAATTCATGATAATGCTATTGTGGCTGCGGCGACGTTATCAAATCGTTACATCAGCGATCGTTTTTTACCGGATAAAGCCATTGACTTAATTGACGAAGCTTGTGCTACGATTCGGACTGAGATTGATTCAATGCCGGCCGAGCTTGACGAGTTAACTCGGCGGGTTCGGCAACTCGAGATTGAGGAAACTTCTTTAAAACAAGAGAGCGATAAAGGTTCTAAGTTGCGGTTGGAAGATTTGCAGAAAGAGCTTGCTGACTTGAAAGAGAAGGAAACCGTGATGCGGGCGCAATGGGAAAAAGAAAAAGCTTCGATTGGCGGCGTGCAAAAATTAAAAGAGCAATTGGATAATGCTCGGCGTGAGTTTGAATTAGCACAGACTAACTCAGATTTTGAGGCTGCAGCACGTTTACAATATGGGGTTATTCCTGATTTGGAGAAACAAATTGATGAAGCGGAAAATGAAACTGTGAGTGTTGGAAGTTCAGAAAATAAATTGCTGACTGAGGCAGTTACTGAAGAAGAAGTTGCTGAAATTGTTTCACGCTGGACCCATATTCCAGTGACTAAGCTGGTGCAAGGTGAACGTTCAAGATTGATGAATCTTGAAAGTATTTTGGCAGAGCGGGTAGTTGGGCAGGATGAGGCTTTGCAAAAAGTGAGTGATGCAATCATCCGTGCTCGGGCCGGAATCAAAGATCCAAAACGGCCGATTGGTTCGTTTATGTTCTTAGGGCCAACCGGGGTTGGTAAGACTGAGGTTGCCCGTGCTTTGGCAGAGAACTTGTTTGACAGTGAGGATCAGATGATTCGCATTGATATGAGTGAATATATGGAGCGACATAGTGTTGCTCGTCTGGTTGGTGCGCCTCCGGGATATGTTGGTTATGATGAAGGCGGTCAGTTGACTGAAGCAGTTCGTCAGAAACCATATAGTATTGTTTTGCTTGATGAGATTGAAAAAGCGCATCCCGATGTTTTCAATATTCTTTTGCAGGTGCTTGATGATGGTCGCATTACTGATTCAAAAGGTCGGACTGTTGACTTCAAAAATACTATTATTATTATGACTTCCAACTTGGGTTCAGAGTATTTGCTTGAAGAAGGCAATACGGCGGCAGCAGAGGAAAAAGTGCAAACTTTGTTGCATGCTCACTTCCGTCCGGAATTCTTGAACCGGGTTGATGACATTGTTATTTTTGCACCGCTTGGTGAAGCGCTAGTTGAACAAATTGTTCAGAAATTTGTTGCTGATATTGGTGAACGTTTAGCAGAACAACATATTACTATTGAATTAACTGATGCGGCGTTAAAACAGATTGCAACCGATGGCTTTGAGCCACAATTTGGGGCACGGCCATTGAAACGCTATATTCAAAAACATGTGGAAACGGTAGTTGCCAAAGCAATTATCAGCGGTATTGTTTTACCAAACTCATTAGTAACGGTTGATTATAAAGATGGTCAATTTATTACTGAAACTCGATATTAATATGAAGAAAAAATGCTTGTCGATTATACGACAAGCATTTTTTATTTTTAATCGACCACTTAGACAGTAATTTTTGCCACTTGGATATGGGCTTATTGCTTGGGACATTTTTTTGGAGTATACTCAGAGGGTGTTGCAGCATAGGAGGGTATTTTTATGAAAGTAAGTATTGTTGAAGATGCAAATATTGATGAATTGAGTGTAGTTATTAAGACGCCAAAAGTGGATGATGTGACAACTTCGCTTCACCGGATGATTGAAGGATTTAGTTTGATACTGATTTGTGATGATAATGGCATGCAATGTCGGGTTGCCATTACCGATATTTTGTATTGTGAGTCAGTAGATAAACGAACTTTTGTTTATACTAATGATAAAAATTATGAAACGAAATTACCATTGTACCAAATTGAACAACAGTTTGGACAGTATGGCTTAACAAGAATTTCTAAAGCAATGGTGGTTAATTTAAATAATGTGCTCAAGATTAAACCGTTGTTTTCGGCACGGGCGCTTTTATATTTATGTAATGATGAAACAGTTGAGGTTTCACGACAATATTTCCGCAGTTTAAAAAACAAATTAAGTTTAGGAGGAAAAAAGCGATGAAGAGAGTATTGAACTTGGTAGGCGACACCAAGATGTTATGGGGTGTATTATTTGCTGCTATGGTATTTCTATATATGTTAGCAGCTTTAATTTTCAGTGTACAAACTATTAATATGACATTGTTGTGGCAGTTATTAGTGTGGTCAGTTATTTTTACTTTATGTGAAGTTGTCTTGTTAACTGATGTGATTGGGCAAGTACCATATGTTATTCGTCTGGGATTGATGTATTTAGTAGTTTCCGCTAGCCTTTGGTTGAGCGCCGGCTGGTTAAGTTTCACCGCCTCAATATGGTTAAGCTTTGCAATTGTAACTGTCTTTTACTTTGGTTTACAAATAGGTTTGGCGATTTATTATCACATCAGCGGAACTAAATTGAATGATATGCTTCATGCGTATAAAGGGAATTAAAAAGCGGGTTTTTGACCCGCTTTTTAAAATGTTTTTCCCTAAAAGCAAGTGTTTTATGGTATACTTATGTGCATTAGCAAGAACAAATTTTAGGAGGCAATTATATGCAATCAGTTACTGAACGTTTTTTAGAGTATGTTAAAATTTATACGACTTCTGATCCTGAAAATACTAAAACCCCAAGTACGCAGCGACAATTTGATCTTGCTCACTTATTATGTGAGCAGTTGCAAGCTATGGGTATTGAGAATGCCAATGTTGACGCACATGGATATGTGATGGCAAAAATCCTGAGCAATTCGAAAAAGGATTTGCCGGCAGTTGGATTCATTGCTCACATGGATACTTCACCGGATTGCAGCGGTGAAAATGTTCGGCCGCAGATTATTGAAAATTATGATGGTTCAACTATTAAGTTGAATGATGAATATCAATTGTCGCCACAGGACTTCCCGGATTTATTAAAGTATGTAGGGCAAACTCTGATTACGACTGATGGCACAACTTTGCTAGGCGCTGATGATAAAGCTGGAATCGCTGAAATTATGGCTGCTGCTGAATTTTTGATGAGTCATCCGGAGATTGAACATGGTGATGTTTGCATAGGATTTACTCCTGATGAAGAGATTGGTCGCGGGGTAGTTAAGTTTGATGTGGAACGTTTTGGTGCTGAATTTGCTTACACTATGGACGGTGGAAAAATTGGCGAATTACAATATGAAAACTTTAATGCCGGCAGTCTCAAAGTAAAAGTGCACGGCCGCTTGGTGCATCCTGGCGATGCCAAGGATGCAATGATTAATGCCAGCGAAATTGCTATGGAATTCCATAGCATGCTGCCGACACTTGAACGCCCGGAATATACTGAGGGATATCAAGGTTTCTATCACCTGCATACAATGAGCGGTGAGGTTGAATATGCTGAACTCAATTATATTATTCGTGATCACAGCCGTGAATTATTTGAGGATAAAAAACAACGCGCTGAACAAATTGCTGAATTTTTAAATAAACAGCATCCTGGAGCGAAGGTAATCGTTGAATTAAGCGATAGTTATTACAATATGAAAGAACAAGTTGAACCTGTATTCCATATTGTCGAGCTGGCGGAGCAAGCAATGAAATCAGTTGGCGTAACCCCACTGATTGAACCAATTCGCGGTGGTACTGATGGCTCAAACCTATCATATATGGGATTGCCATGCCCGAACATTTTTGCCGGCGGGCATAATTTCCATGGCCGTTTCGAGTTTGTGCCGGTTGCTTCGATGGAAAAAGCCGTTGAAGTGATTGTTGCAATTGTGCAATTAGTTGGACAAAAATAATAGAGTTTTAAAAACCGTGACCTTTCGTGTGGAGGTCACGGTTTTTCTCATTTCTCTCAAAATTAGCTTAATACGCAAATAATGTGAAAAATATTGATTTTGTGTTTTGTATTAAGTATAATTGGTAATCGTGGATAGACTTTGAGGATTTGAGGATAGATGAATATGAGGAAAGTGTTGCCGGAAAACCGTTTGGAACTGATGCAACGAGTTCGTGCATTATTGATAATATGCATTGTTTTAAATGGTTCTTTTGCTTATTTTAAGTTTTTTGTTGTTCATGAGTTTAGTTGGGCGGATTATGCAATTAATACCGCTGCTTTTTTAAGCATTTTTGTTGGCTATTTTGGCGGTCCGAGAATTGCTGCTGTTTTTGGGTTTGCCTTTGTGGTATGGTACGCAGTTTGGTTAGGCGTAACAGGTATTGATCGGAATTACATTATCAGTGATTACGTGCATCTTTTTATTGTGCCGTTATTGCTAGCGGTCTCCAGCTATCTCCGCCGGCTTGAAGCAGATGCTTTGACAATTTTTAAGGGTTTACAAAAAAATAAATATTTTACTACCGTTGATTTAATAACCGGATTGCCGAATGTTCAGGCTTTCAATGATGCATTATTAAAGCAGACCCAGATTTCCAAACATTATTCGAATTACCGTTATGGTGTGGTGTTGTTTCGGATTGAATTTGTTGATTTTATTTATGATGAAATAGGTCATCGGCGTTTTAATGAGATGATTGCTCATTATATTAGTAATTTTAGAACATTTATTCATTACGATGAGGAAATGTTTTGGAATTCACGCGGTGAACTAGCGATTCTTTTTCCATTTGGAACTGAAAGCCGTATGCAAGAGTTGAGCAAATATATTAAACAGTTTGCCCAGCATTATAAACCGAATAAAGATGTGCAGATTTGTTTAAAAAGTGGCCAACTGGGGCATAAAGAATTACTTAATATAGATGATGTAAGTACAATTTGGAGTCGATTAATCCGTTTAACCGAGGAGGACGTGAGCAGTGAGTATATTCGGTAGCTGGTTTGAGGTATGGGTGCTCGGTATATCAATTGCTGTATTGAGCTTCTTTATTTTCGTAACAATTACATTGTTTATTCTGATTTTGATTTTAAGAAGAAAATATATTAATCATTATGCAGTTCAATATGGAGGCGAGTAAATGGAATATATTTTAGCTTTTTTGCTGCTTTTTTCAGTTGTTTCAATTTGGCTTGCAGTCATTGAAACGCTTTTTATTATCGCCGGATCGCTGCGTTTTCATTTTAAAAAGTTGAAAGAAAGTGTAGAGTTTAAGGATATAGATTGGGAGCATTTGCCAACAGTAACGGTTATGGTTCCGGCTCATAATGAAGAACGGGTTATTGAAGCTACTGTCCGTCGAATATTAGCAATGAATTATCCCCATGAAAAAATGGAAATTAGAATTATTAATGATCGTTCTCAAGATAATACAAAACAAATTGTTAAACGAATAATTAAAATGTATGAGAAGCGGGATATTCAGTTAATAAACACTGCTGATTGTGAGGATGCCGGCGGCGGTAAATCGCAAGCCTTAAATTATGGTCGTCAAAATGCCCGTGGTGAATTTTTATGTGTTTATGACGCTGATGCAGCGCCGGAACAAAATGCGCTATTGTTGTTAGTGCGTAAAGTTTTGGAGAATGAAGAATATGGTGCGGTTTTCGGACGGAATAAGGCTAGAAATCGTAACCGTAATATGTTGACGAGAATGATTAATTTGGAATTGATTACTTCGCAACGGGTGGTGCATACCGGTCGTTGGCAATTTTTCCGTTTGGGTCAGATTCCTGGAACAAATTTCATTGTCAGACGTTCAATTATTGATGAAATTGGTGGTTGGGATGTTGATGCCTTGACTGAGGATACTGAACTTGGCTTTGAGATTATGGCGCGCGGATACCGTATTGCGTTGGAGAGTCGGGCGGAAGCGTATCAACAGGAGCCAGAACAGTTGAGTGTTTATATTAAGCAGCGAACGCGATGGGCAAAAGGAAATTTGTATGTGGTCCTTAAAAACGTGAAACGTATGTTTGGCCGTAATGATTGGCGAATAAAATTGGAGACTTTTTATTATTTGTCGACATATTTTTGGTTTTTGGTGGCAGTAATGATTTCAAACACACTATTTATTATCGGACTTATTTTTAATCTTTTTAATTTGTTCGGGTTTGATTTTGTCTTGCCAATTGAGCTTTCAAAACCAATGTATATTGTTTTTGTTATTTCGTGGGGATTAATGTATACCCTGTATGTATTACAAATATTTTTGGCATTGGTTACTGATCGCGGGCAGAGTACGGTTCGCAACTTTTTGTTGGCATGTGTATCATATTTTACTTATGCGCAATTATTTATTATTATTTCGATTCAAGCATATGGTTCTTATTTTCTTGATTTTGTTTTAAAAAGACAGCGGAAATGGTATAAAACCGAGCGTTATTGAAAGCGGAAGCAGTCGGGACAAAGTGGTCCCGACTGCTTTTTTATGATTGGTAACTATGTTATAATATATCAGGTAAAGGAGCGGTTCGTTTATGTATGAGCAATTTGCAGGCGTATACGATCAGTTAATGTTAGAGGCCCCATATCAAGAATGGGTTGAATATATTAAACAATTTTTACCGAAGCAGGCAGTGAGAATTGCTGACTTAGGTTGTGGCAGCGGTTATGTCGCTGTGGAATTAGCAAAGCTTGGACATCATGTTACTGGGATTGATATTTCCAGTGATATGCTTGCACTTGCTCGTGAAAGGGCACGACAAGCTTCAGTTGATGTTGAGTGGGTTTGTGCTGATATGAGCACAGTTGATTTAGGCGGTGAACAATTTGATATTATAATCAGCACTTGTGATTCAATCAATTACTTACTATCAAGTGAAGCGGTTCAACAATGTTTTAAACATGTTTTTTCGGCAATAAAATTCGGTGGTAAGTTTGTTTTTGATGTGCATTCAGAAACTAAGCGTGATCAGTTTGCTGATTTTAGCTATGCTGATAATGATGAGAATTGCAGTGTCATCTGGGAAAGTTATATGAGTGAAACTGATAAAACTTATATTTTCCATGATATGAGCTTTTTTGTTTTAGAAGCAGATGGTTGTTATCGCCGTTTTGATGAGATTCATGAACAATGGCTTGCTGATGCTGAAACTTATAAAATACTTCTGCAGAACAGCGGATTTACTAGTTGTACTTGTAGCAGTGATTTTAGTAATGAGTGGCGCGAAGATGGCGAGCGTTCGTTTTTTATTGCTGATAAGTAGTATGGGGGTGCATACATGTTTATTATCGATGATCTTTTTAGTGAAGTTCCGTATGTTTTAATCGGAGTTTGTTTAACATATATTATTTACCGGGTAGCGGCGTGGTTCATCCAAGGTCGTACTTTTAATTTGCGTCGCGATTATCGTAGTATTTTAATGATTCTTTATATTGGTTGTCTGTTTGAAATTACATTAACGCCGTTGCATCCAAATTTGGATATCTCAGAATGGCATTATCGAATTCAATTAATCCCTTTTGAAACTATCAGTCGGTATTGGCCGATTGAGGGTTATAATTCATTTCGTAATATTATTGGCAATATTATATTATTAGTTCCATTTGCGCCGTTAGCACATTTGTATTTTGATAAAAAAGGAAAACAAGTATCAGCATTACTTCTATTTGGATTTGCATTATTGCTCTCATTAGGAATCGAGATTACACAATTATTTTTGACTGAAACAAGGGCTTTTGATATTGATGATATTTTGCTGAATATGGTTGGTTTTGCAATAAGTTTAGTACTCTGGCGAATTATTTGGTTATTGATTCAGAAAAAGCGGTGAGAGCCTTGTAAACAAGGGCAAAATAGTATATAATTACATGGTATGGTGCGGAAAGTGTGTGTATAATTATGCTTGTAAAAAACAACAACCAATTATAACCATGAAAATAATGAATAAATCTCGTTCTTTTGCTATGCGAAGAATGAGGTTTTTGTTTCTTTCTGTACCGGGAATTGAATGGAGGTAATTGTGTGACGAAATCAATGGAAACAATTGTTCAGCATGCCAAGACGCAAGGGTTTGTTTATCAAGGGAGCGAAATCTATGGTGGTTTGGCAAATACTTGGGATTATGGCCCACTTGGAGTTGAACTAAAGAACAACATCAAAAAAGCCTGGTGGCAAAAATTTGTTCAGGAGTCGCCATATAATGTTGGACTTGATAGTGCAATTTTAATGAATTCAAAAGTATGGGAAGCTTCAGGACATATTGGTGGCTTTTCTGATCCGTTGATGGATTGCAAAAACTGCAAGACCCGTCATCGTGCCGATAAATTGATTGAAGAGTACAGTAGAGGTCAAGTAAATGCTGAAGTCATGACTAATGATGAGATGGAAGCATATATTAAAGAAAACAACATTCCTTGTCCAAACTGTGGTGCCAGTGACTTTACCGGAATTAGAGATTTTAATTTAATGTTTAAAACTTTCCAAGGAGTGACCGATGACGCTAAAAATGCAGTTTATTTACGTCCGGAAACGGCACAAGGTATTTTTGTGAATTTTAAAAATGTTCAACGTACAACCAGAAAAAAAGTTCCATTTGGAATTGCTCAAATTGGAAAGTCATTCCGAAATGAAATTACTCCCGGAAATTTTATTTTCCGTACGAGAGAATTCGAGCAAATGGAATTGGAATTTTTCTGTGAACCAGGGACTGATCTTGAGTGGCATAGCTACTGGCGTGAATACTGTCATCAATTCTTATTAAAACTTGGGGTTCATGATGAAAATTTACGATTACGTGATCACGAAGCAGATGAATTATCGCATTACTCGAACGCAACAACGGATATTGAATACAAATTTCCATTTGGTGATGGTTTTGGTGAGCTTTGGGGTATTGCTGACCGTACCGATTATGACTTGAAGGCCCATATGGAGCACTCAAAGCAATCTATGGAATATTTAGATCCGATGACTAATAAAAAATATGTGCCGTATTGTATTGAACCATCTGTTGGGGTAGATCGATTATTATTAGCTGTGTTCTGTGACAGTTATGATGTAGAAACTTTGGCAGATGAAACAACCCGTGAGGTGTTACATCTGCATCCATATCTCGCGCCGATTAAAGCTGCGATTTTACCGTTAACTAAAAAACTTTCAGCTGAAGCAGAAGCATTATATGCAGAGTTAAGTAAACACTTCATGATTGAATATGATGAAAGCGGAGCAATCGGTAAACGGTATCGTCGCCAGGATGCAATCGGAACACCATTCTGTATTACTGTTGACTTTGATACCTTAGAAGATAATAGTGTAACTATCCGTCATCGTGATTCAATGGAACAAGAACGAATTGCAATCGATGAATTGGTTGTTTATTTACAAAAAGAGATTACTCTTTAATAGGTCTTTGTGCTATGACTCGGTAGAATGAAACGGTGGTGAGATGCATGGCAAAAATACCAGAAGAACTTATTGATGAGATACGCCGGAAAAATAATATCGTTGATGTTATTGGCGAATATATCAGTTTGGAACGGAAAGGGCGCAATTATTTTGCCTGCTGTCCGTTCCATGGTGAAGATACGCCTTCGCTTTCGGTTTCACCGGAAAAACAGATATTTCATTGTTTTGGATGTCATGAAGGCGGGAATGTTTTTGGTTTCTTGATGAAATATAAAAATATTTCTTTCGTTGAGGCGGTTACTGAACTTGCTGCGCGCGGCAATGTTGAACTGCCAACTAACTATTCGACAGCTGCTGTTGGCCCGAAATATACTGACCAGCAACAAAGGTTGATTGAAGTACATACAGCAGTTACGCAACTTTATGAGCAGTTTATTAAAGTTGATATTGGTCATGGAGCGCGGATGTATTTACATCAGCGTGGCATGAATGATGAAATAATTGAACAATTTCATATTGGTTTTGCACCTGACCGTCAGTTGTTGGTCGAGTTTTTGAAGAGCAAAGGCTTGTCCATAGAAGACGGTGTTGCATCCGGGCTACTGCACCAAGGTCAGTCATCGTACTATGATGCGTTCCGAAATCGAATTGTATTTCCGATTCAGGATTTGAACGGTTCGTATGTAGGGTTTTCCGGACGGATTTTCGGTGAAAGTGATCAAGCGAAATATTATAATAGTCCGGAAACTGAAATATTTAAAAAACGCTTATTGCTTTATAATCTTTCAGCAGCAAAAGAAGAAATTCGTAAAAAGAAACGAGTTTACTTGTTTGAAGGCATTCCGGATGTTATTGCTGCTGTCAGCGTTGGCATCAAGGAGAGCGTTGCTTCATTGGGAACAGCGTTCACTAAAGAACAGGCGAACCTGTTAAAACGATATACAACTAATGTTGTTATTTGTTTTGACACTGACCGTGCCGGTATGCAAGCAATATATAAAACCGGGCAGTTGTTGACTGAACTTGGTTTTCATGTAGAAGTGGCACAAGCGAAGAAGGCTAAAGATGTAGATGAATATCTGCAAGCAAATGGTGCTGAGGCGACCAAAGCTTTGCTTGAGTCGCCGCATGCTTTCTTGGCGTTCTTGTATAACTACGAACGCCAGGACAAAAATCTAACTAATTTTGATGATCGAAAAATTTATATTCAAAGTTTCTTTACCCATTTGCGGAAAGCAGAACGATTGGATCAAGAATCGTATTTGCAAAAACTGAGTGAAGAATTTGGATTGCGATATGAGGCTTTACGAGCTGAATTGGATGAACAGGTGCTAAAGGATAATCCGCAGCAGGTTCAGCCGGTAATGCAGACGCGGAGTGTTCAAGAGCGGCCGATACAAGTGCGACATATGCATTTGGATAAATATCAGCTTGCAGAGCGTAAGTTGGTGTATGCGATGATAATGGATATGCAGTATGCGGTCGCTTACGAAAAAGAATTAAATTATTTATATGATGATCGATTGCGGGCGATTGCTTATGTGGTGCTGGAACAATATGACCGCACAAAAAATGTTGAAGCAAGCCAGTTGATTGATCAGTTATCTGAACCTGAGCGACAGGTACTAAGCGAATTATTTACTAGTTTTGATGATGGCCTTATTAACGAGGCAGTAGTAAAAGATTGTATTCATACAGTAAAGGAATTTGCGATTAACGCGCAAGTGAAAAAACTTGAAGGACGATTGCATGATCCGACGATTTCGGTTGAGGAAGAATTAGCAATTGTGCAGGAGATTTTTAAAATTAAGAACTCGATATAAAGGAGAAATGTTTATGTCTAACGAAACTGATGTATTATTTGGTGTTTTTGAGAAGATAAGTGCTGAGGCTCAAAAACAGAACGACATGATTACTTATGAGCAAATTAATGCCATGATTAAGAATGAGGTTTTAGATGCACAAGAGCTTGAAGATTTATATGTGATGCTTGGTGATCAGAATATTGAAGTGGTTGAAAAAATCGAAGATATTCCGGTTGTGGAAGCCGCAGTTGATGATGATTTTGTTGCTGATGAAATTATTGAGGATGATGTTCCTGATGTTGATGATATTAAGGAAGACGATGAAGATGATGAAGATGCACGAATTATTGCCGGTGGCGCTGTTGATGATCAATTAGCAAGTAAAATTAATGATCCGGTGCGTATGTATTTAAAAGAGATTGGTCGCATTGATTTATTAGGTATTGAAGAAGAACGGGAATTAGCTATTGCTGCCAAAGCCGGTGATGAAATTGCTAAACAAAAATTGGCAGAAGCCAATCTTCGTTTGGTTGTTAGTATCGCTAAACGGTATGTCGGACGTGGTATGTTGTTCCTTGACTTAATTCAAGAAGGGAACATGGGCCTTATTAAAGCGGTTGAAAAATTTGAACCGGATAAAGGGTTTAAATTCTCGACTTATGCAACTTGGTGGATTCGTCAAGCAATTACCCGTGCGATAGCTGACCATGCGCGTACAATCCGTATTCCGGTGCATATGGTGGAAACGATTAATAAGTTGAACCGAATCCAAAGAAGTTTGGTTCAAGAGCTTGGTCGCGAACCAAATGCTGAAGAATTAGCAGAAAAAATGGAAATGACACCGGCACGGGTCAGAGAAATCTTGAAGATTTCACAAGAGCCGGTATCATTGGAAACGCCAATTGGTGAGGAAGACGATTCACATTTAGGTGACTTTATCGAAGACCAAGATTCATTATCACCAACTGATTATGCAACAAATGAAGTATTAAAAGAACAATTGCGTGATGTATTGGAAACATTAACTGACCGTGAAGAACGTGTGCTTCGTTTGCGCTTTGGTATTGATGATGGCCGTTCTCGTACTTTAGAAGAGGTTGGTCAAGAATTTGGCGTAACCCGTGAACGGATTCGTCAAATTGAAGCAAAAGCTTTACGCAAGTTGCGTTATCCATCGCGTTCTAAACGTTTGAAAGACTTTATGGAAAAATAAGCAAAAGAGCAGGACTTGAACGGTCCTGCTCTTTTTGGTAAAATAATGGTACTGTGTTGACGAAGTTTATTAGGTGATAAAATAAGTTGGTTGTGGCAGGCACAGTGTTAGAAGTGTTTTTGTAATGCTTTTTAATACTATTTTAGGAGTGACCACAATCATGAACAATCGAACAAAGTCAATGGCTACTAATGCCATTCTGGCAGCTGTGTATGTAGCAGTGTCTTTATTTTTGGCACCTTTTTCTTTTGGTGCTATTCAACTCCGGGTTGCGGAGATGTTAAATGCAACTTATATGTGTAAACCCAAGTGGCTGATTGGTGTCGCTATCGGGGTTTTCATTACCAATCTATTTTCTCCGTTTGGGATGATAGATGTTTTCTTTGGAACGGCGAATACGATTATTTCCGGTGTGGTGGCGATAATGCTCGCGCGTAAGGTGAAATCGCTGAAATGGCGTTTGGTTATTAATAGCATTGTTTGTGCCGTTGGTATTGTGGTAATTGCCATCGAGCTGGCAATTACCGGACTGCCATTCTGGGAAAGCTATGCGACATTATTTGTCGGAGAATTATTATCGATGACGATTGGTAGCTTTATTTTTTATTTGGTTATCAGCAAGAGCAGTTTTATGCAACGAGCACTTGAAATCGATCCGGCGAATTTATAGTTGAGGAAAAAGGGCGGCCTGCCGGGCCGCTCTTTTTGTGTTTCTAACAGGAAGATAACAGAATTGAAAGTTTGGTTATTAAAATTGTAATATCAAACAATGGCACTTGGTTTTTTTTGAGGTTATACTTAGGTAGACGATGTTGAAAAGGAGAGTATGTATATGCAAAATATTGTACATGTCGAAAATATTAAAAAGATTTATGGTTCAAAGGGTGGCAGTCAGGTTGTGGCACTTAATGGTGTAAGTTTTGATATTGCCAAAGGTGAGTTTGTTGGCATTATGGGTGCCAGTGGTTCCGGTAAGACAACGATGTTAAACGCGGTGTCTACTATTGACAAGCCGACCAGCGGCGTTATTGAGATTGCCGGCACTAATATTACTAAGATGAATAATAATCAGATTGCTGATTTTCGTGCTGATCAACTAGGTTTCATTTTCCAAGATTTTAACTTGTTAGAGAATTTAACGGTCTATGAAAATATTGCTTTGCCACTGTCTTTGCAAGGGGTTAAGAATAAGCAAGCTAAGGTTCAAGTGAAAAAAGTTGCTGAACTATTGGGAATTGCTGATTTATTGACGAAGTATCCGGTTGAGTTGTCAGGCGGGCAGAAACAACGGACAGCGGCAGCAAGAGCTTTAGTTCATCAGCCTTCTTTGATCTTAGCTGATGAGCCGACTGGTGCTTTGGATTCTAAGAGTGCTAAAAACTTGCTTGAAACAATGCAATCTTTAAATGAGGTGTATGATGTAACGATTATGATGGTTACGCATGATGCCTTTAGTGCTAGTTATTGCAATCGTATTTTATTTATTCAAGATGGTAAGATTTATCGTGAGCTGCACAATCGCAGTTCACGAGCGGAGTTTTATCAAGAAATTTTGAGTGTTTTAGCACAGGTTCACATTGATGATGAGCCAATTAATGCTGGTGCAAGAGCGAATTTTGCTCAACCGGAAATGTAAGAGGGGAGTTCATCATGTTATTTAAGTTATCTTTTTCTAATATCAGAAAGATGCTAAAGGATTATTTGACATTGATTGTCGGTCTGGTGATGGCTGTGGCAATTTTCTATATGTTTGAGACTTTAGCGATGAATGATGCTTTTGTTAAAGCGAATGCGATTATTGGTGCAATTATGCTGGTTTTCCAGGTAGGAGCATTTTTATTAGCGATCATTACTTTCTTCTATATTTTCTATGCTAATTCGTTCTTTTTATCCTTTCGTACAAAAGAGTTCGGCATGTACATGATGCTTGGTGCAAAGAAAAGTAAGGTTATGCAATTAGTTTTCTTTGAAACTTTAGGTATGGGAGTTGTAGCTTTATTAATCGGTACCGTTGTCGGCGCATTGTTGTCACAGGGGGTGGCAACAATGTTTATGGGTATGTTAGATATTCAATTAGATGGTTATCAAGCATTTTTCTTTCCGTCATTTACGATTACTGCAATCTTCTTCCTGCTTTTATTTTTCATAACATCAGTTGTGAATGCTTCGAAAATAGCTCGCAAATCAGTTTTGGAATTATTGACTGAGGAACAAAAAACACAACGACCTAAAAAGCGTGGGGTATTGAATTTTATTGGTGTAGTAATTTCGATTGTACTCTTAGTTGTTGGTTACTATCTGATTTACAATGTTAAGACGTTGCAGATTGTTGGGTTATTTGGCGGTGCATTCACAATTACTACAGCAACTTATCTGCTCTTCATTATTGTAGTGCCAACGGTTATCGGTTGGATTCAAAAAACTAATTTCAAAAGCAAAGGTATTAATGCTTTTACTTTGGCACAATTGCAATTCCGGGCACAAAGTTTAACTAAGGTATTAGGAACAGTAGCGATGCTGATTGCCCTTGGTGCCGGCGCTATGACAGCAGGAATGGCGTTTAAAGAAAATATTATGCTGCAAACGAATCAAACCATGTATGCCGATGTTACCTTAGTTGCACCAAGTAATGCAGAACATGATTTGGTTAAACAGTTAACTGATGCACAAATTACCATTTATCATTTTAAAGACAAAGATGGTACTTTATATTTTGATAATACAGAGTTAAATAATCAAAAATGGTATTATACTGAATATAATTTTGAACAAGGAAGCATAGAAATGAAACAAGTTCAGGGCAATCTTGATTATTCAGTTGCTGATGTTTACGAAGATGAGTCTGATACGGTCTACCAATGGTATCGTGCTATTGGTGATTGGAATTTGCGCTCGATGTATCGGGAAACTAAAATTGCTTTCTTAAATACTGCTGATTTTAATGAAGTCGACGCTGATGTACAGACTCTCGAAGCAATCAAAGTCGCTGATTTTATTCAAAATAAACCAGTTATTGAAAAAATTAATAATGAACAGACTGCTCGCTTTAGTGATGGCAGTGCGGATTTTGTACTTGGTTCAAAATATGATTTATATGTGATGATGTATGCCTTTGCCAGCGGGACAATGTTTATGGGCTTCTTCTTAGGTTTTGCTTTCTTATCAATGATGGCAAGTATTCTGATGTTCAAAATTTTGGCTAGCGCTAAAGCGGATAAACCTAGATATGATATGCTTTCGAAAATGGGCGTGCGTGAGCGGCTGCTCAAGAAATCGGCTGCTCGTGAGATTTTGGTGCTGTTTGCGATCCCAGGTATTGTCGGCGTGTTGCATGTTATTTTCGGAATGCAGATGTTTAGTGTGTTCCTGCAAGATCCTTACTACCAAATTTGGTTGCCGCTCACTATCTTTACAGTGGTGTATGCTATCTATTATGTGGTGACAGTCTGGCTATATCGCTCGATTGTTTTACCCAAGCGAAAATAGGAAACCCCTCCGGTTTATGACCGGAGGGGTTTCTTGCTTTCTTAACCTTGACGTCAGCGATGAAAAAAGCTATACTAGAATGGAATTAAATGAGTAGAGAAAATCCTTATCAAGAGCGATCGAGGGACAAGCCTGATAACATCGCAGCAACCTACCGAATTGTCGGCAAGGTGCTAATTCTTGCAGATAACGGATGGATATATATTTCCGTCCTTTGGGGCGTTTTTTTTATGGTTATAGGGAGTTGTATATATAATGGTTGAAGATAAATTAGTGTTTACTTCAGAATCAGTTTCAGAAGGGCATCCTGATAAAATATGTGATCAAATCAGTGATGCAATTTTGGATGCATACCTTGCAGTAGATTCGCATGCACGGGTTGCTTGCGAAGTTTTAGTGACGACGAATTTGGTTATTATTGCCGGTGAGGCTTCTACCCATATTCATGTTGATGTTGAGGATATTGCCAGAAAGAAATTGCTTGAGATTGGTTATACTGATGAAGCTATTGGTATGGATGGTAATACCTGTGAGGTGCGCAATTATATGCATGAGCAGTCGGTTGATATTGCTCAGGGCGTCGATAGCGAGACTGAAAAAGCAAGCGGTGCCGGTGACCAAGGAATTATGTTTGGTTTTGCTACTAATGAGACCGAATCTTTAATGCCGTTGCCAATTGTTATTGCTCATGAATTGGTACATCGTGCCAGTTTGTTGCGTAAGTCGGGTGCTTTTAAACATGCGCGTCCGGATATGAAATCTCAAGTTACTATTGATTATACTGATGCCGGGCATCCTAAAGTGGATACTTTGTTGATGTCGGTACAACATGATGATGATTATAATCACGAGGAGTTCTGTGCATATATTAGAAATGAGATTATGAAGCCGGTTGTTGAGCAATTTGGTTTTACTGAGCATGAGTACCGGGTGTTAATTAATCCTACCGGGCGTTTTGTTATTGGCGGTCCACATGGTGATACCGGATTAACCGGACGTAAAATTATTGTGGATACTTATGGTGGATATGCGCGCCATGGCGGTGGAGCTTTCAGTGGTAAGGATGCTTCTAAAGTGGATCGTTCAGCGGCTTATGCTGCTCGGTATATTGCTAAGAATGTGGTAGCTGCTGGATTTGCTGATAAGTGTGAAGTTCAGTTATCATATGCAATTGGTGTTGCTGAGCCAACTTCAATTTTTGTTGAGACATTTGGAACTGAGACAGTTGCGCATAAAGATATTGTTGCAGCAATACGTCAATGTTTTGATCTGCGTCCTAGCGGAATTATTGCGATGTTAGGTTTAACTGAGCCGATTTTTGGGGCTACTGCAGCATACGGCCACTTTGGTCGAACTGATGTTGATTTGCCATGGGAAAGACTTAACAAAGTTGCTGAATTACGGAAATCATTGAACGAATGAATTAAATAATCATTAAAATGTCATTTTTCGATAAAAAAAGTGGACAAAATTTTCAAAAGTTGGTATATTGTATATGTAAGTTGCAAACGTTTACAAAGAGAAGAGGTGACAGAACAATGAAACGAATTCTATTAGTATGTTCTGCTGGTATGTCAACAAGTTTACTTGTAACAAAAATGCAGAAAGCAGCTGAGGAAATGGGAGTTGAAGCAAAAATCTGGGCAGTTGGTGATTCAGAAGCAAAAAACAACTGGCAAGACGCTGACGTCCTTTTATTAGGTCCTCAAGTTCGCTTTTTAAAAGCGAAAATGGAAGAAATGGTTAACGGAGCAATTCCTGTTGACGTTATCGACATGGTAGCTTATGGCTCTATGAACGGTAAAAAAGTTATAGAAGCAGCACTCGCATTGATGGGTGAATAATCTATAAAGAGGTTTTTTTAGATAACACGGTTGCTTAATTGCAACCGCTTCTTAATAGGGGTGGTTGTATATACAGCTTTACCGATTATCATACATTCTTATATTCTAGGAGGAGTATATTATGAATTTCTTGGAGAACAAACTTGTTCCTTTCGCTGCGAAGTTAGGGTCGCAACGTCAGCTTGGGGCAGTGCGTGATGCATTCATCCTGTTCATGCCACTTACGATTGCTGCAGCATTTGCTGTATTAATCAACAACGTTTTTCTTGGAGCAGACTTCGGGTTAGCTAACCCAGCAGTAGCTTCAATCTTCGGTGGAGAAGGATATCTTGAAGTACTTGGACATATTCGCTCAATTTTTGGTGCGTTATATAACGGTACTCTTGCTATGATCGCATTCTTTATCGCAATGGGTATTCCTTACAACCTTGCAAAACAAAGTGATGTTAAAAACCCACTTGTTGTTGCATTCATTGTTGGGGCAGCATTCATTGCTTTAATTGCTGGAACTTATGTAACTGTAGATCCTGCAACAGGAACAGCTGTTTTAACAAACTATGCTGCTGAAGGAGCTATCGGAATTGGTGTATTGAACACTGGTGTTTACTTTGGAGCTGCAAACTTATTTACATCATTAGTTGTAGGTATTCTGTTTGGGGAATTAACAATTTGGTTAATGAGCTTAAAAGCTTTACAAATCAAAATGCCAGAATCAGTGCCTCCAATGGTTGCTAATGCATTCTCAGCGTTATTCCCAGCATTCATTACTTTAACAGTAGCTGGTATCGTTGCATTATTCTTCCAATTAATGGGACCAAACATTGCTGGTGTAGTTAATGGATTGTTCGGATTAGACGGAACTACTGGAGCTGACGGAGTTGCAAGAACACCACTTGTTTCAGTACCTGACTTATCTACATTCATTTCAGTTGTTATCCAACAACCAATCTTAGCATTTGCTCGTACTGGTGTTGGTGGAGCTGTATTAGCATTCATCTATGTATTCTTAACATGTTTCTTATGGTTGTTTGGTATTCATGGACCAAACGTATTGGGTGGAGTTTCTCAACCAATCTTCGGTGTATTACAATTACAAAACATTGAATTATACCAACAAGGTGTAAGTGCATACAGTGATCAAATGGCTATCTTCGGTGGTGGATTCTTTGATGCTTACTGTTTCATGGGTGGTTCAGGATTAACTCTTGGATTAATCATTGCAATCTTCGTATTCTCTAAACGTGCAGACTACAAAGCAATTGTAAGTTTCTCAGTTGCTCCAGGATTATTCAATATCAATGAACCGATTATCTTCGGTATGCCAATCGTATTGAACCCAATCCTAGGTATTCCATTCGTATTAGCACCATTGGCATCAATTATCTTGCCTTGGTTGTTAACAATGTTCGGTGTTTTACCAAAAATCGTTTTATCAGCACCATGGGTAACACCAGCTGGTATCGGGGCATTCTTAATGACAGGTGGTAACTTCCTTGCTGCATTAGTGGCACTTGTGAACGTTGCTATCTCAGCTGCAATCTACGCTCCATTCGTAATCGCTTCTAACCGCGAATTAGAAGTTGAAAATGAAATGGCAGAAGAAGAAGCAACTGCATAATTTAATATGAATAGTAAAACACTCAGTGGTTAAGCCACTGAGTGTTTTTTCTTTCCTCGTAAGCAGTCGTATCCGCTTACATTTTCATTTCCTGAAAATAATCAAGTAAAACCAGCATTTAGCTATTGTTTTAGTTGTGAGAAATCATGAAATGTGGTACAATTTCGAGTGTACGAAAGAAGTAGTTAGAGGTGAAAAGAATGATAAAACGTATTGGTGTTTTAACCAGTGGCGGTGACGCTCCGGGAATGAACGCAGCGATTCGCGCGGTTGCACGCAGTGCTATGAAACGCGGGATTGAAGTATGTGCTATCTACAATGGATACTCAGGGATTTTGTCTGAAGAGATTAAAGTTCTGAATCATAATGATGTGAGCAGTATCTTGAAACAAGGTGGTACAGTACTTGGTTCAGCACGCTTTCCAGAGTTTAAGCAACCGGAAGTGCGGCAAGCGGCGGTTGAGATTCTGAAAAAACACGGAATTGAAGCGCTTGTTGTTATTGGTGGCGACGGCTCTTACATGGGGGCAAAGTTGTTAACTGAATTAGGTGTTAATTGTATTGGTCTTCCGGGAACAATCGATAATGATATTGCCGGAACTGATTTTACAATCGGGTTTGATACTGCATTGCAAACAATTGTCGAGGCAGTTGATAAGATTCGTGATACATCGAGTTCTCACCGACGTGCAAATGTTGTTGAAGTTATGGGCCGCAATGCTGGTGACTTAGCAATTTGGGCTGGCATTTCATCGGGAGCAGAAGCAGTATTTATTCCAGAACAAGATTTATCATTACCAGAAGTTCTTGAACAATTGAAAAAAGCATATGATAGCGGCAAACGGCATGCAATTGTTATTTTAGCTGAGGGGTGCATTAAAAACGGATTGGTTGAAAGTCCGGAAGCACTTGCTAAGTTAATTGAGGTACATTCAGGTTTTGAAACGCGGGCAACAATTTTAGGTCATATTCAACGTGGTGGTTCACCTACAGCGTTTGACCGGGTATTAGCAAGTCGTTTAGGAGCCCATGCAGTCAGCCTCATTGCTGCCGGCATTGGCGGACGTTGTGTAGGAGTTCAGCAAAATCGCGTCGTTGATTTTGATATTGTTGAGGCTTTGGAAACAATGAAACATGTCCCAGCTTTAGACTTGTATAACTTATGTTATGAGATCGTATAAAAATTTTTAAGCAATGAAAGGAAGTTGCAAAAATGAATTTAAAATTGACTAAACAAGTAAGTACAATCGGACCAAAATCAGAACCGAAAGAGGTAATGACTGAGTTAGTAAAATCGGGGATGAATGTTATCCGTTTGAACTTTTCACATGGTGATTACGAGGAGCATGGCGGACGTGTTAAAACAATCCGTGAAATCAATAAAGAGTTGGGAACAAATGTTGCAATTCTTTTAGATACTAAAGGACCAGAAATCCGTACTCATTTATTTGAGAATGGCGGCGTTGACTTTGTAAAAGGTCAAACTGTACGTGTTTCAATGAAAGAAGTTTTAGGAACTTCTGAATTATTTTCAGTAACACATGCTGATTTAATCAACGATGTTGAAATCGGTGGAACGATTCTTTTAGATGATGGTTACTGTGAGTTAACAGTTACTGGTAAAGAAGATGGTGTTATTGTTTGTACAGTTGTAAACAATGCATACATCAAAGATCGCCGTGGGGTTAACATTCCTGGCGCAATCCTTTCTATGCCTTTCTTAAGTGATAAAGACCGTAACGATATCCTTTGGGGTTGTGAAGTTGGCGTTGATTTTATCGCATTATCATTTACTCGTCGTCCAGAAGATGTAATTGAAATTCGTGAATTGTTGAATGCTAATGGTGGCGAACATATTCAAATTATTCCAAAAATCGAAAACCAAGAATCAGTTGATAAGATTGAAGAAATCGTAGCTGTTTCAGAGGGAATCATGGTTGCTCGTGGTGACTTAGGGGTTGAAGTACCTGCTGAGGATGTACCAGTTATGCAAAAACATATTATTAAAGTATGTAACTCAGCTGGAAAACCAGTTATTACCGCAACACAAATGTTAGAATCAATGCAAAAAAATCCACGTCCTACTCGTGCAGAGGTAAGTGACGTTGCCAACGCAGTATTCGATGGTACTGATGCAGTTATGTTATCAGGTGAATCGGCTGCCGGTGATTATCCGGTAGAAGCAGTTGAGACACAATCTCGTATTGCTCATCGTATTGAACAAGAACTTGATTTTGAATATTTAACAGCGTATGCTTCAACAAGTTCAAAAGGAACAATTGAAGGCGCAATCGGTTTATCAGTAGCTGATGCGGTTATGGATTTAAATGCGAAAGCAGTAGTAGCAATTACTCGTTCAGGAGCAACTGCGCGTACGCTTTCAAAATTCCGTCCGGCGGCACCAATTATTGCCGTAGTACCAACAGAAGAAGTTGCTCGTAGCTTAGCATTGTGCTGGGGAGTACTTCCGATTGTTAAAGACTTAACCGGAGCTTTAGATGATATCCTTGAAGATTCAGCAGCAATTGCTAAAGATGCTTTAGGATTACAAGCTGGCGATATCGCAGTCTTAACTGCAGGTATGCCTCAAGGTCAAGGTAATACAAACTTATTACGTATTAAAACAATTCGTTAAGAAGAAGAGAATAAAACGGCAGGTCCTCGTGACCTGCCGTTTTTAAATTTTTTACACAATATTGCAAAAAGAAAGAAGTATGTTATAATTGGAATTTGATAAGAATATGATATAATATATTCTGAAATATCTCGTGGGGGGATTATAATACATGAAGCAAATCAAATGGGGGTTTGTTGCTCTTCTGGTGCTTGGATTATTTTTTAATACGCTAAGTCCGTTAGTAACAGCTTTAGATAATGAAGAAACTGTGCAGAATGAAGCAGCTACAGTAGAAAATACAAGTACTGAGGAACAAAGTACTACTGATAATAATGTTGTTGAGGAAGTTGAGACAACCAATAATAATGAGAATACGATGCCAAGTAATAAGTTGGGAGCGGCTTTTTATGTTGCCCCGGTTACTTTGCCGGCACCGATTAATCAAGCTTTTCCGGATACTAAGCTAGCAGCGGCAATTGCGCAAGCAGTATATAATAACGCCAGTGCAGTGAATAATACGGTTGCTCAAACACAGTTAAATAATATTCAAACGTTATCAATTGCCCAAACACCGGGTGCAGATGTTTTAGAACAACTGACTGCTTATGGTGGATATACTAATTTAAAATCATTAAGTGTAACTGGATCAGTGAATGTAACATTTCCGGATAACTTTGATGCTACCCAGTTTCCTAATCTTGAAACAATGTCGTTGACATACTTAAACAATACTGTGTTGCCAGATTTTCAATTGCCAAAATTAAAGTCGCTTTCACTTAATTCATTAAACCAATTAACTGAGTTGATCGATTATAGTGGTGTTCCGTTATTGGAAGTAATCAATATTAATTATGCCAACGCTTTAGTAAATGTTGCTGATTTTTCGCATATTCCTAACTTGAAAAGTTTATCAATTTCATCGGCGGGGAATCTTAAAGCTGTTCCGGACTTTCAATATATACCAAATCTGACTTCATTAAATCTGACTTATACATATTTAGATGAGGCGGTAAACTTTAGTCATATTCCAGCGCTGGTTTCATTGTCACATTCTGCAAGAGGTGAGCTACCTGACTATGATAACTTACCAAACTTAACGAGTCTGTCAATAATGGCCGGTACTTTCACGGTAATCCCGGATTTTTCACACCTACCGAAATTATCATATTCTTACTTATGGACTGGCAGTAAAACTCTTGAAGTTCCAGATTTCCATTACTTGCCTAATATGCAAACAATGACTATTCGCGGGCTGAATGACGGAACAACAACGACAACAACTAACACAGTACCGGATTTTGCTCATATGCCGTTGATGAAAAGTTTTACTATTACCGGTTATGCTATTACTCATGTTCCTGACTTTGCTTATATGCCAGTATTAAAAACATTAGCTATTAATAATACAAAGTTAAATGTAGTGCCAGATTTTAGTTATATGCCGGAACTTAATGACTTATCATTAGCGGAAAACTTATTAACAGCAGTACCAAATTTCAGCGCAATACCAGATCTGACAAAATTGACGATATCAAATACGCTTATTACTGCATTTCCGGATTTTGATAAACTCACTCATTTAGTTACTTTATATATAAACAATAATAAAATTACTACATTTCCTGACTGGAATATGCCTGAATTACAGACGCTGTTTGCGACGAGTAACTATATAAATGTGCTTCCGGAATTCACTAACATGAAAAATCTGCGACAACTTAACTTGACGAGTAACTTGCTGCCAACAATTCCTAATCTTGATTTACCAAACTTAACGACATTAGCGTTAAATAAAAACCGATTATCAAGTTTACCGGCTTTAGATTTGTTGCCCAAAATGACTTCGTTTACGGTTGCTGAAAATGCTTTGCCGGAATTGCCGCAACGAGTACTTAATTTTTCACTTAGTTCATTGACCCCGCAAGCAATCAGCCAGACTTTGACAGTCGAGGCGGGAAATGACTTCACTACTGATTTACCAATCGTTAATCAGCTAAAGCCTAAAATCAGTGGTTTTGCCGTCTATTCGGCACGAATCGACGGCAAAAATGTAACTATCGGACCGATTGATACAAATATGATAGTACCAACCAGCACTTTGGCACCAGGTAAGCATACTGCTAATATTAGTATGGGTACATCATTATCCAATATATCTGTCTCGGTGTCATACACGGTGAATGTTGTTGATACGACACCACCAGTGATTACCGCTGACGCAGCAATCACCTATGAAGCCGGCAGTGCTTTGCCAACTACTTCGGCTTTTATAGCCGCTGTAAACGCCAGCGCTATTGATAATATTGATGGTGTTGTTTCGGTAACTGCTGATTTAAGCAGCTTGCAAATGAATGTACCGGGCACATACACAGTAGTATTAAGTGCAAGTGATAAATCGGGTAATATTGCAACACAAAATGTTGCCGTGCATATTGCTGATACGACACCGCCAGTGATTACTGCTGACGCAGCAATCACCTATGAAGCCGGCAGTGCTTTACCAAGTACATCAGCATTTCTCACAGCTATAAACGCCAGTGCAACGGACATCGTAGATGGCAGCGTAGCGGTGACAACTGATTTAAGTGCCGTGCAGATGAATGTACCGGGCACGTATACAGTTGTTTTACGCGCAACTGATGCAGCTGGCAATACAGCAACACAAAATGTTGCCGTGTATATTGTTGATACGACACCGCCAGTGATTACTGCTGATGCAGCAATTACCTTTGAGGCCGGCAGCGCATTGCCAACGCCACAGGAGTTTATTGCGTTAGTTAATGGTGTGGCTGTTGATATAGTTGATGGTAACGTTCCATTGAGTGCTGATATGGGCTTGATTGAAGCAAGCAGACCAGGCACTTATAATGTTGAACTGAAAGCTGTTGATGCAGCCGGTAATATCGCTACTCTTAATGTAGAGGTGCATGTTGTCGACACAACGCCACCGGTGATTACTGCCGATGACGCAATTACTTATGAAGCTGGAACAGCAATGCCAAGTGATGATGAGTTCTTGGCAGCGATCAACGCCAGTGCAAATGATATTGTTGATGGTGTAGTTGCAATCAGTGTGGATTTCAGCAATGTGAACATGAATGTTGCCGGTGATTACATCGTTCGGCTCTCAGCAGTTGATCTTGCTGGAAATAGTTCAATTTTTGATGTAACTGTTCATATTATTGAGAATACCGATAGCAGTGATAATAACTCAGGAGATAATAATAGCTCTGAAAATAATCAAGTGTCTGGCTTACCGATTACCGGTGAAAATACGTTTGTGTATTTAAGCTTTGGTGTAATTGCTCTATTAGCTGGTTTAGGTGTTTTGATAGCTAAACGCCGTAAATAATTATTTTGAAAACCTTTGCCGTTTAGCGGCAAAGGTTTTTTGTTGCAAGCAATCGTTCTTGTCTGCATTTTTTCACCATTTATGGTAAAATAAGATAACAGGTTAATTGAAAGGCGGAGGCGCGTCATATGGATAAAAAGTTAATTTTAATTGATGGCAATAGTTTGTTTTTCCGGGCGTATTTTGCGACGGCATATTCGGGGAATTTGATGCATAATAAGGCTGGTTTGCATACCAATGCTCTTTATGGGTTTTCAGCAATGTTAATGAAGATTTTGGATGAGCATCAGTTCACCCATTTATTTGTTGCCTTTGATACTGGTAAGAAGACTTTCCGCCATGATCAGTTTGAGCATTATAAGGCGGGGCGTAAGGCGACGCCGCCGGAATTGCTGGAGCAGTTTCCTTATGTGTTCCGAATTTTGAATGCTGCCAGAGTGGCTCATTTTTCTTTGAGTGGTTATGAGGCTGATGATTTGATTGGGACGTACGCGAAGCGGGCGGAGGAGCAAGGATTTGAAGTGCAAATCCTGACTTCCGATCGTGATATGTTGCAGCTGATTAGTGATAAGGTTACGGTGCGGTTGACGAAGAAGGGGTTGTCTGAGTTAGAGGATAATACGCCGGCAATGTTGCAGGAGAAGTATCAATTGACTGCCAGTCAAATTCCGGATTTAAAAGGGTTAATGGGTGATACATCAGATAATATTATCGGCATTCCCGGGGTTGGTGAGAAGACTGCGGTGAAGCTGCTTGGGCAGTACGGTTCTATTGAGGGTATCTATGAACATATTGATGAATTAAAAGGGAAGCAAAAAGAACGTTTTGTTGAGTATGAAGATTTAGCGTTTAAAAGTCGCAAGCTGGCAACTATTGAGACCAATGTTCCGGTAGAGGCAAGTGTTGAGGATATGAAATATGATGATGTTGATGCAGTTGCTTTGACTGAGATTTTCCAAGAATTAGATTTTCAATCATTTATTAAGAAGTTGAACTTGCGGCAGAGTGTGTTGGAACAGAACGGTACAGACGAGTCAATGGGTGGTTTGCTTGAGGGCTTAGAGGAGAGCAATGAACTTCTAGTAGTTGATAAGATTACTGCTGATATGTTGCCTGATAACTGTGCTTTGACGGTTGAGATACCAACTAGTAATTATCATCAGGCTCATGTTGAGGGGTTTGCGGTTGTCAATGAAACGACGCGCTTTTACGTCCCGTTTATGATTGCCAAAAAGTCTGAAGCCTTTTTGGCTTGGCTTGCTGATGAAAGTAAACAGAAGGCAATGTTTGATTATAAGAAAGCGACTGTTGGGCTGGAGTGGCATGATATTGCGTTGAATGGTGCTAGTTTTGATTTGATGCTGGCTGGTTATATTTTGGATTCAACCTATACGCAGGATGAGATTGCGCCGCTTGCTGCCAGTAAGGGCTATGACGTGGCTTTTGTTGAGAATATTTATGGCAAGGGTGCCAAGTTTGCTGTTCCGGAGACACCGGTGGTGGCGCAGTATGCGATTGATGCCGCGCATGCGGTCTGGTATTTGAAGGCTGATTTGGAGAATGAGCTGAAAGCGAATGGACAATATGAGTTGTATCAGGATTTGGAAATGCCGCTTGCTCATGTGCTTGGTGATATGGAGTTTGCCGGTATTCATGTTAATCGCAAGACGTTGGATAATATGAGCGACGATATGGAAGCGCGAATCGGTAAACTTGAAGCTAATATTCATGAGTTGGCGGGCACTGATTTTAATATTGGTTCGCCAAAACAGCTTGGGGTTATTTTATTTGAGAAGCTGGGGTTGCCGGTTATTAAAAAGACGAAGACCGGTTATTCAACAGCTGCGGATGTGTTAGAGCAGTTGCGAACTGCCCATCCGATTATTGAGGACTTGTTGATGTATCGTCAGTTGACGAAATTGAAGTCAACGTATATTGATGGTTTGCGTAATGTTATTTTTGATGATGGTAAGATTCATACCATTTATAAGCAAGCGCAAACGTCAACCGGGCGAATTAGCTCGATTGAACCAAACTTACAAAATATTCCGATTCGTTTAGAAGAGGGGAAATTAATTCGTAAGGCGTTTGAGCCAAGTGATAAAGAACGCTGGATTTTTGCGGCGGATTATTCGCAGATTGAATTGCGGGTGCTGGCTCATATTGCTAAGATTCCAGCCTTGATTGATGCCTTTAAGCATGGTCGTGATATTCATACCGAGACTGCGGTGCGGGTATTTGAGGTGGAGCCTGATGAGGTAACCAGTAACATGCGGCGTCAGGCTAAGGCAGTAAACTTTGGTATTATTTATGGTATCAGTGATTTTGGTCTTTCACAGCAGTTAGGTATTCCGGTTGCGCAAGCAAAGCAGTTTATTGAAAAATATTTCCAGAGTTTTCCTGAGATTAAGGCTTATATGAAGGAAACTATCGGTTATGCTCGTGAACACGGTTATGTAAAAACATTGTTTGACCGCAAGCGATATATTCCGGAAATCAGAAGTAAGAATTATAATGAACGTTCATTTGGTGAGCGGGCAGCATTGAATGCACCGATTCAAGGGAGTGCCGCGGATATTATTAAGTTTGCGATGATTGAGATTGAGCGGGCGATTGAAGCTGAAGAGCTACAATCGAAGCTATTGCTGCAGGTACACGATGAGTTGATTTTTGATGTTGTTGATAGTGAGAAGGATCGGATTGCTGAACTTGTCAGTGAGAAGATGGAAGCTGCGGTTACTTTGGATGTGCCGCTAAAAGTTGATTATGCCTTTGGCCGTACATGGTACGATGCGAAATAAATTATTGAAAACGTCCGCAATCTTGCGACACGAAGTTAGTCCCTTGTGGACAAATTGACAAAAATGACTCAGTCACGTATTTTGGATACGCTCCCTCCTAATTTTTGTCAATTTCCTACGATTTCAAACGTTTTCAATTAATTTATTTACTTGATGAGGAAAGTATATTTTATCAGCCTGGGGTTCTTCCCTCAGGCTGATATTCGATTTTATAATGAGAGAAAAGAGGTGGCTAACGTATGCCGGAATTACCTGAGGTTGAGACCGTTCGCCGGAGCCTGGAGCCTTTAGTGGTAGGAAAAACGATTGATCATGTGGTGAGTTATTGGGATCCGATTTTACATAATAAGCCAAATGAGTTCGCGGAACTGGTTGAAGGTAAAACAATTGTTGCCATTGGTCGTTTTGGTAAATATTTGTTATTTGATCTTGGTGAGTATACGGTGATTAGTCATTTGCGTATGGAGGGGAAGTACTTTTTTGGTCAAGTAAATGAACCGATTGATAAACATACCCATGTGCTTTGGCAATTTACTGATGGTAGCGAGCTGCGTTATCATGATACCCGTAAATTTGGCCGTATGGAAGTTGTTCCGACGGTTGTGCTGCAAAGTAGCGAATCGCCGTTACGTAAGCTAGGACGCGAACCTTTTACTGCTGATGGCAAGTATTTATATGATAAGATTCATAAAAGCAGTCGGGCGATTAAGCCGGTGTTGCTGGATCAGCATATTTTGGTCGGTTTAGGGAATATTTATGTTGATGAAGTCTTGTTCCGGGTGAAGTTGCATCCATTGCAGCCGGCAAACACAATTTCGCGGCCAAAGGCCGCAGCAATTGTTGAAGCCTCCAGAGAAGTTTTAAATAAAGCGATTGGTTTAGGTGGTACGACGATTCGCAGTTATCATAATGCAAACGGGATTGATGGCTTATTTCAAAATGAGTTGTTAGTACATCATCATGAGGGTGATCCTTGTCCGGTTTGCGGTACAACTATTATTAAAGAAAAGGTTGGCGGTCGCGGGACCTATTATTGTCCGCACTGTCAGAAACTGAAATATAAAAAGGGAGTTAAATAAAATGAAACGCGCTGTTATAGGTTTAACAGGGGGAATTGCTAGCGGCAAGACGACGGTAGCAAATATGCTTGAAGAATTTGGTTATTATGTGCTGGATAGCGACAAAATTGCTCACCAAGCAATGCATGATAGCAAAATAAAGAAGCAAATTGATGAGACTTTTGGAGATATTGCTTTTGATAGCAAAGGTGAGGTTGACCGAAAGTTTCTCGGGTCTGTTGTTTTTAAAGACCCAATCCAATTGGCAAAATTGAATAGTATTATTCATCCATATGTTTATCATCACTTAGAACATATGATTGCCAGTCGTCATAATGCGATTGTATTTGTTGATGTACCACTATTGTTTGAGGCAAAGTTTACAACGTTAACGGATAAGAATATTGTTGTTTATGCACCAAAAGAGATTCAAATTCAAAGATTAATGGATCGTAATGATTTTACTGAGGAACAAGCATTAGAACGTATCGAGGCGCAAATGCCGATTGATGAAAAACGTGATTTAGCTGATTTTGTTGTTGATAATAGCGGTCGGCTTATGGATACCCGTAAGCAGTTGTTGCATATGTTGCCGCATATTGCTGAGTAGACGAATAGACTTGTTTTTTAGAGCTGTTTTTCTTACAATAAAGATAAGTAAAAAGGAGTGAGAGCGATCATATGTTAAAAACGATAAGTCAAGTTGATACATATGAAATAAGAGCAGAGGGTGCGGTTAGTGATTTTGACCGACGCACGCTCTTTTTACTCTATCAACCAATTCTTGGCAATGAAGCATTGAGTGTTTATTTCACGCTTATGGAGCTTGCTGATAATCAAATTGATACCCATTATCAGTTGATAATGATTACGCAGATGTCAATGGCACAGTTAGTCAAAGCATGCGAAAGATTAGAGGCGTTGTCACTCCTTTACACATATGTTGCGCGAACTGATGAAACCCATATTTTATATGAGGTGAAGTTGCCGCAGGTACCGGGACAGTTTTTTGCCGATCCATTATTTTCAGCATTGCTTTATAGTTACACTGGTGCCAGCAGTTTTTATAAATTGCAAAATCAATTTGCACCGGTTCCGACAGTTGATATGCATGCTTACCGTGAAGTTACTGCTCGCTTTGATGATGTATTTGCTTTAGAACCATTGCAGATGGTACCGGATATTCAGGCGGTTGACGCCAAGAAAAAGCAAGTACGCGGTCAAACTCAGCTTAAAAACAGTGATTTCTCATTTGAAGTTATGTACGGTGCATTACCAGTCCAAATTTTCACAAGAGCAATGTTTACTCCGGCAACACTTGAACGCCTTGAGAAGATTGCTTATTTGTATCAAATTGATTCAGCAACTATGGCAAAAATTTTGTATGATGCTTACGATGTTATTCGTGAGGCTATTGATTTTGATCAAGTTGCTGAACTGGCACGTGAGTATAATCAATTACATTATGGTAAAAGTGACGCTAGGATTGTTGAGCAAGCAGAATCTTCAAAAACAATCACTCAGCCACAAGATGGATTGGAACGATTATTACAAATTTACCAGACAAATTCACCGTATATGTATCTGAAAAGTCGCTTGAAGCGTGAACCAAACCAATATGAGATGAATATTATTCACCTGATGATGAATGATTATAAATTTAATCCTGAAGTTATAAATGTGCTTTTCGATTATGTTCTTGGTTCGCAAGAAGAGATGGGTGGCACTAAGTTTACTAAGCCATATATTTCTGAAATAGCTAATCAATGGCAGCATAAACACATTCAAACTGCGAAGGCTGCATTAGAGGAAATTCAACAGTTCCGTAAACAAGCAGAGAATCGTTCTAAACCACGCAATGTTCAAAGTAAAGTTGCTTTATCAGATGATGAATATGTACCAAAGTATGATGAACCGAAGCAATCAGAAATTAATATTAGTGATGAAGAACTTGAAAATATTCTGAAGAATTTAAAATAGGGAGTAGTGGAAGTATGCAAAGTATCCAAGACGTGATGCCGAAAATAAAACCAAATGATGCAGTCAACCAATTGTTACAACAGGTTGTCAGCCAACCATTAGTACAAAAATTTATTGAGGCAAATCCTGGTATCTCAAAAGAACAAGTTACTTTGGCATTGCCAGTACTGCTTGATTATTTAAAATATCATGGTGTGTTTTTAAATGACGATGATGATACCAGCCACTTAGTTCCCGGCATGAGTGCGCGTCTGACATTTGATGGTATGGTAGAAATAGAACTATTCCCAAGTGAAGCCTATCGTCAAGAAATGATTGTTAAAAAATTCATTGAACATATGCATGTGCCAGAAAATTTATTAAAGGCCGAATTTAAAGACTGGACGACCGACCAAGTAAAAAATACACCTGCAGTTTTACAAACTTCAATTTTGTTAAATAACATCAATGAATCTAAAGGCCATACCGGTCTCTATATTTATGGAACATATGGGGTTGGAAAAACCCATTTGCTTGGTGCCATTGCTCACAATTTATTCGAAAAACGAATTCCTTCGATGATTGTTTTCTGGCCGGAGTTAATCCGTGAAATCAAGCAAGATTTCAGTCAGGCCGGCAGCATAGTTGATCGCTTAAAATATGTTGATGTCTTGATGATTGATGATATTGGTGCAGAAATGCAAAGTAGCTTTTCGCGAGATGAAATATTACTACCAATTCTTAACCACCGGATGAACCACAAGAAGCTTACATTCTTTACTTCGAATCTGTCAATGGATGAATTACGAACTCATTTTACGTACACGCAACGTGGTGATAAAGAACCATTGAAAGCTGAACGTATCATGGAACGTATCCGTAGCCTGGCAACACCAGTACAATTTACCGGTGAAAATCAGCGTAATAAATAATTTTTTTGAAAAAACTTAAAACCCAGCCCGGCAAACCCGGACTGGGTTTATTTTAATTTGACTTAAGAAAATAAATTGGTTACACTGAATATAGAAATGGAGGTTAGAAACCAATGGTACGATAACTGAATGACTTGTAACTGCAAATGAACAACTGCTTTGCCGTGTCAAAGCTTGTTTGGTTACAATGAAACAGACGTATCTGCTAATGGTTTATATCCTTCAACAGGCTTATTTAAGCTTCTTTTGAATGCTAAACACCGGAACAGAGTAACGTCTGTTCCGGTGTTTTTAATTTGAAGAAAAAGGAGCAAATATATGAGAAAAGTACTCGTTATGTGGAGTCCGCCATTTACAGCCTTTCTTATCGGGAATCTGGTTAAGAAAGGGAAACATTATGAAAACAATAGCTTGGGAGGTCACATTTTCAGGCCTGCCTAAAACATATAAATATTGCAAAAAGTGCAAAAGTAAAACTGAATATATATCATCAGAATTATTTCGCGTTAATGCTAATCAGAAGAATGTAGATGTATGGCTCATCTATCGCTGCAATAGCTGCAAATCAACTTGGAATATGCCGATTTATCAACGAATCAATCGGCTTAAACTTGAGCAGCAAGAGTTGGAGCAACTAATGAATAATGATTCAATAATCGCCAAGAAATATGCGATGGATTATTATTTACTGAAGCAGCAGGGCGCGGCACCGGAGGTGCCAGAGTTTAGTGTCAACGGCGATATGCCGAATGGCGAGACAGTGAACATTGTACTCACTGGTGAATATTATATGCCATTAAAAATAAGCAAAATTATTCGCAGGAAGTTGGGCCTTTCAACGCAAGCATACGCCGAGCTGATTGCTTCCGGAATGATTGTAAGCTGTGATGGTATAGATTTATATAAAGGTAAATTTATCCAGCCTACAACAATTATTATTAAAACTTAAAAGGGCTTGGCGATACTACCGCCAAGCCCTTTATATTGACTTTGGGAGCCAGTTTTGCCATAATATAAAGGAAGAGTCAAACAGGGGAGCATTTTGCTGAGAGTAGTTTGGTCAAACAAACTAGACCCTTTTACCTGATCTTGATAATGCAAGCGCAGGGAGTTTTGAAGTGATTAACGCTGACCGTGTTTTACTCTATTTGTATATGTATGAATAGAGTTTTTTTGTTTGCCTCTTTACAGACTAATGAAAAACGCCGCGCCCGTAGGAAGTACCCTTGGGGTGCAATCTTTGAAAATTGGCAAAAATTGCTCAATCACGTATGTTTAGATACGCTCAATCACAATTTTTGCCAATTTCCTTTGATTTCAAACGTTTTCAAATAGTCTGAAATAGATTTTTATTTGGGAGGTTTTGAATGATGATTCAAAATAAACGGATTGCCATGTTTGCTACCATGGGTGTATTGATGGCTTTGGCATTAGTGCTGGAATATGTCGACAAAACATTTTTAAGTTTTGCCTGGCTGCAAGGTGGTTCGATTTCAACATCAGCTTTCATTATTTTTGTAGTGGGTTGGCGGTATAAAGCTGCTGCCGGAGCATTGTTCGCCGGCGTGTATGGCTTTCTGACGTTCTATTTATTCGGTGGCACAATGTATTCGTTGATTCAGGTAGTACTTGAATACGGTTTGGCATTTATTGTGCTTGGTGTTATTGCCGGGCTGACACCGATGGGGACAAGCCGCTGGAAGCTGCCATATGTGATTGGCGGGATTTGGGTAGCTTGTGCGATACGTCTGCTGATTCATACTGTTGCGGGAATAATATTCTTTGCTGAGTATGCACCTGCCGGACAAGCAGTATGGCTGTACTCATTGACCTACAATGGTCTTTACATGGTGCCAAACGCGATTTTGTATACAGTATTAACAGTATTGTTATGGCCAACTTTAAATCGTTTAGCTAAGAGTGCTTAGGAAGAAAATAGAAAAAAGGCAATGCTTTATGCATTGCCTTTTTTAACTTTTATATCTATCTTCAACAAGCATTAGTTCTTTTTCATGAAACTAAGTGCAGTAAGAACTGTATAGAGAGCAGCAACAATTGTGAAAATATTTACCCAACCAATTAAAAATACGGATGCTAAAAGCGCAAGACCAGCGATTGCAGTTGAGTATTCATT
Organism: Culicoidibacter larvae; assembly: GCF_005771635.1. Lineage (GTDB taxonomy): Bacteria > Bacillota_I > Bacilli_A > Culicoidibacterales > Culicoidibacteraceae > Culicoidibacter > Culicoidibacter larvae. The sequence continues at coordinate 45,482 of NZ_VBWP01000008.1, forward strand.
TAAGTAGCGTGAAAACCCTCCAAGATGGGTGCTGATGAAGTTTGGTTCAAACTTCGCTCCGCTTGCTTGTAAACGCCAGCCGATGAACCCACCAAGGGCAGCCAATACAATAGCAACAACCATCATAATAGTAGGAAAAGCAGCAAAAGGATAACCGATAACCATATAAAATAGCATATCAAGAACTGCAAATGCAATAATAATAATTGCAGCGATTAAGTTTAAAAACATTAGTTTTTTCATAAATATAATTCCTCCGAGACATTTCAAAGTCAAATGTTTATTTTTAAAATTTTTATCTATTTTTAGATAGACATGCATATCTGTTTTTGCCGGCAGACAAAATAATAAACAATCAGTAAATGATTGTTTATTTTAAACTACAACAAGTAGTTATGGGATAATAATATCATTTAACCTACAGAGTGTCAATATAAAAAAACATTATACCTTATTTTTTTATAAAAGAAAGCAGGTTAATTACCATTGGTAAAATAAAGGCACCGCCAAATGTAATCAAAAAGCCAATAATAGTAATGATGATGAATAGAGAACTGAATATGTATTCATTATTACCAAACCATTGTAAGAGAAAGCCGGCAAACATATTGCCGAATATTATTAAGAGGCCAATGCGGTTGAGCCAACGGGATACTGGATTCCTAAAAGTATTCATAGTATTCAATCCTTTATTATTGCTTTAAGCCCAGATAGATAAATTGAGTTGGATCAGCAGGATTGCTGCCAAGGCTGATGACGTCGCCAACACGAGGTATTTGTAGTTTCGATACTAAAGTTTCCATTTGGTGTGCATATGGTTCACGTCCGGCTTGAATGACATTGAGCTGCAGAATGACAATTGGATCAAAGTTAACCAATTTACCGGTATCTTGAAGGGCGGTGACAGTTGCATAGGCAACTTCACCAAATGCTCCTTCCTCAGCAAGGGCAGCCATTTTTGCACCTTCAATGCTATTATTAATTTTATCGAGGTCATCTTTACCAACGAATGCTTTCATCATTAAGCCGCTTAAGCCTTTGTTAAGTGATTTTGAAGCCTCATCGATTTTTTCTGTTTTTGATTGTTCTTTTTTACCAAATAATTTCATGATAGAAATCTCCTTTAAAAATATTTTTTCAGCTGATGTGCCAAGTATAGCACTCTTGATTTTAGATGGTCAATGGTTTGGCGGAATACAATATTTGAGCTATTTTCAGCTGTTTAAGCAGATGTTTTAGGGATTTGTTTTGCTAAAAATTGTTTTCTGGCAAAATCCGTGGCGATTTTGCCAGAAGAGCGGGCTTGCAGTGATTTGATTTTGCTGATTTTCTGTGAAAATTTTTAGAAAAAGGATGAAATATGGTATACTGGTAGGGAGATTTTTAACGATTTGGGGCGAAGTTTTGTGCTGAAAGAGCGGATTAATTATTTGTGTGAGTTGCGAGGAATTGAGCGGAAAGATTTAGTTGAAGGGCTGGTAACTTTAACCCATTTTTCTAATATTTTAGCTGGGCGTTATCCCCTGCCGGATGATTTAGCCGTAGCATTAGCAACACGTTTGGAGGTTGCGCCGGAATATTTGCGTGACGCTGGTGATTGTTCAGATGAGGTTGTTGTTTTTGCTGAACAGATGGTTGAGCAATTGTTGTTGAATGGCTACAATAGCGCAAACATTGATGATTTGCCATATGTTCATAATGCTGTTTTGGTTGAATTAACAGCTCATTTGGTGCGAGCCACAACGGCAGTTATTTATCCGGAAATTGTTGTGAGTCAAGAGGAGCAACAATATTTACTGTTGCATATTGCTCAAAGTGAAATTGATGAATTACCTGATGCTTTGCAAAAAGCAGTACTTAGTTATCGATTATATGTTGCCCGCCGTGATCGGCTTCAAAATGAGGTTCTGACTTATTGTCGGCAATTACAGAAAATGACTTTTGCGAGCCCGTATGTTTGGATTCATTTGCTTGAGGTAGAGGTAGAAGCTTTACTATATGGCGGTTATGCTGAGGCGGCACAGGATTTACTGAAACGAGCAATTGGCCGTTGCTACTTTGAAGGACTTTATTATCATTTAACTCAGTTATACGTTATGTACAGTATTGGGTTTGTTAATATGCAATCATGGCAGAAAGCATTATATTATTTGGAAAAAGCCAAGGAGCAACTTGAGTTTACCGGTGAACACGCTGTAGCGTATAGTCATATTATTGCCAATAATAGTATTCAAATTCGTTTAAAGGCCGGTGAGTATGATGCAGCGATGCAGGAGATTGAAGCTTTGGAGGTGTTCCTAAAGCAAACTGATAATGCTACCGCTTTTGATGGGCAGATGCTGCTTGCTCGTTGTGAATTAGCTTTTAAGATGGGTAACTTTGAGCAGATGGCCGCGCTTCTTGATAGTACGGATGTCGCAGCCATGACTATTGAGCAACAGATGGCCGCAGCGTTTTATCGCAGCCAGTTAGCATACGAACAGGGGGATGAGGCAGCTTTTTTAATTGCTGCAGAACAGTGTCGGTTATATTTTGAACAGTTCTTCAATCGTGATCGATTGATTATCCTTTATTCTCAACTGGCGTCGCTGGCTAAAGAGAGTCGCCAATACAAACAAAGTTCTGAATATTTTGAGTATTTATGCCAGATTTTACAGTAGCAATTTAAAAACAGTAATGTGTGCGTTACTGTTTTTTTCTTTTCATAAAAATATCTTAAATTATGAATTAAATTAAAATTATCAAAACTATGGTAAATTTTGTGAAAATTAAGTATAATTATTATAAGCTATTTTCTATTTGGGAGTGAGGATGTAGCAATTAATTGAGGAGAGGTTGATTTTATGAAGAAAATTTTGATTATGTTTATGTGTGCAGCTTTATTTATAGTTGTCACGCCATTATCTGTTTATGCAGTAGATACAGTACCAACACTGGAAGAGATTATGGATTCATATCAGGTTGGTATTGATGAAGCTCGTAAGATTCAGGATGGAATGAAAAATGAGGAAGCATATTATAATGGGGAAGTAACGGTGCCGGATAAGCGACCATTATTGCGGAATGATGGCAACAGCAATAAAAATTATGAGGCCTTAAAGGAAGCTTATTCACAAGCATATCTTGCAGCAATGACAAGTGATGATACTACAGTATACAAAGAACTTGAAGCACAGTTTTTGGAATTGTTGCCAGTCGGTTATCGACCAAAATTAAAAGGAACTGCTATGGTTTCGATACCATTTTACCGACAACAAAATAGTTATTATTGTGGACCGGCAGCAGTTGCAATGGCTTTAGCAGCCAAAGGGAAATATTATAGTCAGTCCACTTTAGCCAGTAAGTCATGGCTTGAAACTGATGATTATGGTTATACGATTGGTCGATATATAAAGTATACATTGAATAATCTATTGGGCTTAGGAAGTTGGTATGTTTATAAAGAAGTGGATTGGGATGATCCGGCATGGTTAATCTCAAAATTAATTATTACCATTAGAGCCGGATATGTGCCGATTGTGGCGATTTATCAAAATGGAGATTCTAATACTGTTCTAAATGGTCACACAAAAGCTTATTTGCGGCATTTTATTCCGGTTTATGCTTATGCTGATAATGCAGGCTATTGGTACGCAGATTCAGCTTCTGGTTTAGGTGGACGGTTCGCTAATGTGCCGCAAAAATCTTATATCAATTGGAAAACATTATCATATTTAGTTTGGGGAGGTTCGATTACCTATTAAACGATTATTTTTTATTTTGATTAGCGGCTTATTTGTTTTATCAGGATGCATGGGACATAGTTTGAGTTATCAAACGGTGGTTTTACCAAGTGTTGAAGCTGATGTGAGTCAGTCGCCAAATATTTTTGATACTTTATGGCAGGATAAGAAATCGAGTAGGTTTAATCCTGGCGAGTGGTCAGCTATTGCTGAGGTACCAATAGATAATGCCGGTAATTTGTTGCTGGGATTGATGGGTGAGGAAAAAGCCGAACTGAAACTGTATAATGTGATGAGCCAGCAAGAAAGGATAATTGACAGTATAAGCAATGAATACTATTATGCTTATGCTGGTTCAGATGACCGCTATATGGTTTACTATACGTACAAAACGATGCAAAGCATAGCAGTTCCGGTTACCTATAAAATCATTGACTTGGAGTCTTTTAATGTTATTACTGCCGATATTTCTAGCATCTCAATAAATACAGATACAGTATATATTGATACACGAGTGTCGTTGCATGAAGATAAAATGTATTTTGAAGTGAATTGCCGTGAACCAAAGGTGAATGGCAATAAGGTAGAGGATTATGGAATCTCGATTTATTCATTTGATTTGCAAAGTGAGAATTTTGCGGAGGTTATGATTGATGCTGCCAGTCCGAGTGCAACTGCAGAGGGTATTTATTATTTGCAGGCTGCCAATGATGGTAGTGCAACATTATTTTTGCAGGATTGGAGCGGCAAAACAATTCAATACTTTAATAATGTTATTCAATATAGTGTGTATGATCAAGCTATTATTTGGATTGAAGCAGTTGAAAATAGTAGTATTCAGCGCAATATGAACTTTTTCCAAAATGGGATAAATAAAGTTCTTTATACCAGTGATAATTTTTATTTTTGGGATGTTCGTTATAATGGCACCTATGTTACTTGGCAGCAGTCTTCTGCACCATTGTATATTTACGATATTGCCAGTGAATCTTTTTATCAAGTCAGCGATAAAAGCGGGGCACGCTACGCAATCGCATCGGAAAACTATTTATATTGGTTTGAAATAACCCGTCAGGGTGAAATAAAGGATGACGTTGATACAGAGATTGTTTTTGTGGCATTATGAGAAGTTGAAAAAGGCCGGAGCTTGATGCTTCGGCCTTTTTATGTTTTTCAATAACATAATTTACGAGTATATCCTTTGAAAATCGCAAAAAACTGTGTTAGTTTTTATTTATAATGGTGGACGGAGGGGTTACTATGAAATGGTATCAGGAAACAAGTTCAGATGTTATTAATGAGGTGAAGTCGGATGTAAGCGGGCTCAAGGCGGTTGATCGTGAGCAACGTTTTATTGAAGATGGACCTAATGAGTTAACAAAGAAGAAGGAAGACAGTGAAATAAAGAAGTTTTTGCTGCACTTTAATGATTTGCTTATTTATGTGTTGATTGGCGCTGGTATTTTAAAGGCGGTTGTTGGTTCATATATTGATATGACAATTATTTTTGCCGTAGTTATTATTAATGCTTTGATTGGGTATGTGCAGGAGCGCAAGGCTACAAGTTCTTTGAGCGGATTGAATGAGCTTTTGAGTGAAAAAACGACAATTTTAGTGAATGGCGAGAAGCGGGTTGTTGATTCAAATACATTGGTAGTTGGTGATATTGTTCTGTTGACACCGGGAAATATTGTTCCCGCTGACTTGCGAATTATTGATTCATATAGTCTGGTTGTTGAGGAAGCGATATTAACCGGTGAGTCAACACCGGTTAATAAGGTGAGCGAAGCGATTATGGCGGAAGCCGATTTAGGCGACCGTATTAATATTGCTTTTTCGGGAACGCTGGTAAACAGTGGTAACGGGAAAGGGATTGTTATTGCTACCGGTGATGATACTGAGCTCGGTAAAATCAGTCAGCATTTAAATAATGTGACCAAAGCGGAGACGCCATTGATTCGTAAGATGAATCAATTGAATAAGCAGATTTTTTATATTTTGCTTGTGCTTATGGCATTCTTGTTTGTATTTAGTTTCTTCTTTAGAAGCTATACTGGTACGGAGTTAGTAGCTGCTATGATTGCTTTAGCGGTTTCAGCAGTACCGGAGGGCTTGCCTGCGGTGCTGTCGATTATTTTATCAGTTGGTGTGACGCGCATGGCAGTTAAGAAGGCAATTATCAAAAAGATGCCTGCAGTAGAGACGCTTGGTAGTATGAGTGTTATTTGTTCTGATAAGACTGGTACTTTGACTAAAAATGAGATGACGGTTTTGTCAGTGATTACCAGGGATGAGGTTATGCATTTTGCGGATACTTCTGAGGTGAGTGATATTTATGATGTGAATGTTAATGATGCACGGATGAAGTTGATTGAGACAGCGTTGTATTGTAATGATACTAAGATTGATTACCATAATGGTAAACGTGAAGTTATTGGTAATCCGACTGAGGGTGCACTTTTGGAATTCGCTAATCAGGTTTGTTTGGAACGCAATGAACATTTGTTGTATAAGATTCCTTTTGATTCAACGTATAAGTATATGGCAGTTTTAGTAGAAGTTGACGGGCAGAAATTCATTTATATGAAAGGGGCGCCCGATGTTGTTTTAGAAATGACGGCGAGTCAGTTGGAGGCTGGGAAGTCGACAGCAATTGATACGGTTTACTGGGAGCAAGAGATTACTCGGCACGCTGAGATGGGACAACGGATGTTGGCGGCGGCATATAAAGAAATGCCGGCTGATTGTGAGAGCATTAGCCATAAAGACTTAGCAAATGGGTTAGTATTAGTTGGCTTGTATGGCATTATTGATCCGCCTAAGAAAGAGGCGATTATTGCTACGGCAATTTGTCATGAAGCGGGAATCAATGTAAAAATGATTACTGGTGACCACCGCGATACTGCGGTTGCGATTGCTAAGGAAATTGGTTTAGAACATTATAATAATGCAATTATTGGTAGTGAGATTGAAGCTTTAAGTGACCAAGAGTTGCAGCAAGTCGTTCAAGATCATGATGTTTTTGCCAGAACGACACCGGAGCATAAGCTGCGTTTAGTTCAAGCAATCCAAGCGAACGGGCAAATTGTTGGTATGACTGGTGATGGTGTTAATGATGCACCGGCACTGAAAAAAGCCGATATTGGTATTGCTATGGGTATTAAGGGAACGCAAGTGACGAAAGATGCCGCCGATATGATTTTGGCTGATGATAACTTTGCAACTATTGCTGAGGCGGTACAAGAAGGTCGCCGGGTATATGATAATTTAAAGAAAACAATTTTCTTTGCATTACCGACTGCGTTTGCTCAAGGGCTGTTAGTTGTTATTGCGTTGTTGGCTGATATTGCACTACCGCTTACTTCTATCCAAATATTATGGTTGAATATGGTGACAACAATTACTTTGTCGTTTGCGCTTGGTTTTGAGCCGCTGGCAGCGAATGCAATGAAGCGGCCGCCGCGCGATCCGAATGAAAGAATTTTAAATGGCTATGCTATTTTCCGGATTGTATATGTTTCGTTGTTGATAGCCGGATTTGGCTTTGCTATCAATGAGTTCTTGTTGATGAGCGGGGCGCCAACGGCGGTTATTCAAACGACGTTGTTGAATACAATCGTATTCGGGCAAGCATTCTACATGATTAATTGCCGCGATATTATTAAGTTTTCAATTAATAAGTCAATTCTTAAAAACCGCGTGTTATGGATTTCATTGGTAATTTTAGTAGTGTTGCAAATCTTAATTGTTATGGTTCCGGCATTGAATTTTGTGCTTGGTACTGCTGCTATTGGATTTGGGAATCTTGCTTTGGCGGCACTCAGTGGTTTACTTATCTTCGTTATTGTTGAAGTTGAAAAACTAGTGACGAGAACATTTTTTAATTAATGACAGGAAATAGAAAGTTATAAAAAAAGCGGTGAACGCCTTGATTAAGGCGTTCACCGCTTTTGCTGTTTATTCAATTGTATATGGACTAACAATTTCACCATAAAAGGCAGTGTGATAATCTTTAATAGCTCTGTGAGTATTGTCTACATATTTAAGGGCGAATTGTTCATTGTCGATTATACTAAGTTCTTGTTTATAAATGATTTTGTACTCGAGAATGTGTGGCAGTTCAGCGAGGTCAAGGACTGATATTATGTTAGATTGGATTAATGTGAAACCAAAAACTACTGCAGAAAGAAATAGCTGTTATGAAACTCCTTTTTATTATTATGAATCTTTGATAGAATAATATTAAATTCAATAGGATAATAATATTAAGTGGGGTCATGAAGATGAGTAAAAATTTTGATTTGGATAGTTTGATTAATGCTAATGATTCTGATAATGCGGACTTATTGCAATCATTTATCAAGCTTATAGATAATAATTATTCATATGATGGAAAGAACCCGATTAAACCTGAAGAAATTGCAGGGTTAGTTTCATTTGCTAAAAAGAGTAAAAATATATTTAGTAAAGTAAAACGTGAAGGATATTTTATGCACAGTTTAATAATGCATGGAGTTAGAGAAGAATTCGATATCCTGCGATTTAGTGCTAAATCAGTTTTTAACTTAGAACTAAAAAGTAAGCTCCCTAAAAATGGAGTTGAGATGATTAAAGGGCAAATGCAAAGACACAGTCATTTACTGTCTATTTTATCAAAACGAATAACTGTCTGCACATACATAACAAAGACAGAGCAATTATTTTTTTTGAATACTGACAATGAGCTTGAGTTAATTACATTCGAAGAATTATCTAAAAAAATTGATGAAGACTTTGTAAATCAAAATGAGCTAGAGAATATTGATTCTACTGATTTAATTATTTCTCCCTACTCACAACCAAAAGAATTTGCAGAGCATAATTATTTTTTAACGGATGAACAGAAACAAATAAAAACATTGATATTGAATGATTCAGCAAATAGAATTGGAATTACTGGAGGTCCCGGAACTGGGAAGTCTTTATTGCTATTCGATATAGCCGTAGAGTTAAAAAGAATTGGATATTCATGCCTTATTGTTTTTTGTGGAAATTTACCAGAGGCAGAAGATATAACAACTCACATAGGGATTGATGTTATTCCAATAAAAAGATTAACTTCAGCAATTATTGAGAGTAAAGATGTGCTTTTATACGATGAAGCTCAAAGAATATATCCCTTAGATTTTAACGTTATTCAAGAAATAAAAGGTAAAAAAATTATTTTATCAGTTGACAATCAGCAAACACTTCACATTAGTGAAAAAAACCGAAACATACAAAAATTTATCGAAGACAATAGCGATTATCAGATTCATACCTTAAAAAGGAAAATACGAATTGATGCTGAGATGAGTACGTTTATAAAACTCCTGCTAAATAAAAGTGCTCGAAATATACAACCTGCTGCATTTTCTAAAATATCAGTATCCTATTTTGAAAATGATGAGGATGCCTTTGCACATATTGAAAACAAATGCCATAATGAAGGTTATGTTTCAATTGAACTTACTGAATATGAAACGAAAAGTAGCCGAGTTATTAAGTGTAAACATTTTTTTGACGATTCATTTTCTACCCATGATGTAGTTGGACGCGAATATAAAAATGTATTAGTATGTCTAAACAGACATTATTATTATGAAGAAACTGAACTAAGTCGTGGTCTGTTAAAATATAATAATCCCGATTATTATCCGCATCACGAGATATCGTGCACATTTCAGGCATTAACAAGAGTAAAGAATAAATTGCATTTAGTCATAATTAAAAATCCGGAAGTATTCATTAAGGTTCAAGAAATACTGACAATGAATAAGGATAAATTGAATGCTTGATAATGGAGAACCAAAAGCATACACTAGTTAGTTAAATAATTCATATATAAATAGATAGGCAAAGTGGGTGTTAAATTAAATAAATTTGTTAAAAAGCAATTCATCTAACTAAGAGAGAGTACTCCTGCAGTTAATATTCTTTCATTGTAGAATTTATAGAAACAGTAAGTTATGTTCTTAATAACTAATAAAGATTTCTTTTGTCTAAAAATTTTAAAATTAGTAGACAAATTTAGTGAAAGTTTTGTTAATATAAATAAGAAGTGCTTTACAATAAAATTATGACACCAGAAAATAATTTCTTTGACAAAGTGTAGGCAATTGGCTACAATATATACATATAATAAATGCGTATGGATAAAGGATACGATTAATGTTGTCACTGTTATAGAGACGCGCGCCATGGCTGGAAGTGTGCGATATACAATGTTGGTTACTCCCTTTAGAGCAGGGCTCGAAAGAGATTCCCGGTTTTTATGAATGACCGTTATCAATTCGAAAGTGTGTGAGACGATATGTTTTACAAATTAAGGTGGTACCGCGGAGTTGCTTCGTCCTTGTAGTTGAAGGATTGAGGTAGCTCCTTTTTTGATTTTTGGAGGTTGGATGTATGTCTAAAGTGATGATTACGTTTCCGGATGGGAACCAGAAAGAATTTGATGCCGGGGTGAGTGTGGCGGCGATAGCCGGCAGTATTTCACCGGGGCTTAAGAAGCGTTCGGTGGCAGGAATTGTCAACGATGAGCTGTATGATTTTAATCGCCCGATTTTGGTGGATAGCACAGTGCAGATTATTACTAATGATATGCCGGAGGCGTTTGCGGTGTTGAATCATTCGACAGCGCATTTGCTGGCGCAGGCAGTGAAGCGCTTGTTCCCCGAGGCGAAGTTTGGGGTGGGACCGGCGATTGAGGAAGGTTTCTACTACGATATTGATTCCGGTGATGTGAAGATTACTGAGGAGGATTTACCTCGCATTGAAGCAGAGATGAAGAAAGTGGCTGGCGAGAAGTTTGAAATGGTTCGGCGCGAGGTGTCTCGTGATGAAGCATTACGGATTTTTGCAGGTGATCAGTATAAGCTGGAACTTATTGAGGCGATTCCTGATGGCGAGGTTATTACTGTTTATTCACAAGGCGAGTTTACTGATTTGTGTGCCGGTGGGCATGTTGGTTGGACAAATTTAATTAAGCATTTTAAGTTGTTGTCTATTGCTGGCGCATACTGGCGCGGTGATTCTAACAATGTGCAGTTGCAACGGATTTATGGTACTGCTTGGTTTTCTAAGGAAGATTTGGAGCAGCATTTGCAAATTCTTGAGGAGCGGCGTGAGCGCGACCATCGTAAGATTGGTAAGGAACTTGAGTTATTTACTTTTAATGATTTAGCCGGTAAGGGTTTAGCAATGTGGTTGCCGAATGGTGCAGCGATTCGTCGTGAACTTGAGCGATATATTGTTGATATGGAGTTGAAATCTGGGTATCAGCATGTGTATACACCAGTTATGGGCTCAGTTGATTTATATAAAACTTCAGGGCATTGGGATCATTATCATGAAGACATGTTCCCGGTTATGGAGATGGAGAATGAAGAATTGGTGTTACGGCCAATGAACTGTCCGCATCATATGATGATTTATGGTGTGAAGCCGCGTTCTTATCGTGAGTTACCAATTCGTATCGGTGAGCTTGGGACAATGCATCGTTATGAAAAGTCTGGTGCTTTAACTGGTTTGGAGCGGGTTCGCGGAATGTGCTTAAATGATGCCCATTTATTCGTTCGTCCTGATCAAATTGCTGAGGAGTTTAAAAAGGTTTTAGACTTAATCCATAAAGTGTATGCTGATTTGGATATTACTCCAACATATTATCGTTTGTCACTACGTGATCCGGAAAATAAGGATAAATATTTTGATGATGACGCGATGTGGGAACAATCACAAGCAATGTTGCGCGATGTTTTAGTTGATGCCGGTGTTGCATTCGTTGAAGCTGAAGATGAAGCCGCATTTTATGGTCCTAAATTAGATATTCAAGTAAAAAGTGCAATTGGGCATGAGTTTACATTATCAACTGTTCAACTAGACTTCTTATTACCGGAAAAGTTTGATTTAACTTATATCGGTGAAGATGGTAACAAACATCGTCCGGTTGTTATTCACCGTGGCGTTATTTCAACTATGGAGCGGATGACTGCATATCTTATTGAAGAATATAAAGGAGCGTTCCCATTATGGTTGGCACCAACACAAATTGTTGCCGTTCCAGTTAACAATGGTATCCACGGGGAGTATGTGCAAAGTATTTTTGAAGAGCTCAACGAACTTGGCATTCGCGTAGGTGTTGATAACCGTGAAGAAAAAATGGGTTACAAAATCCGTGAAGCACAGGTTGGTAAAGTACCGTTCACGTTAGTAATCGGTGATAAGGAAATGGAAAACAACCAAATTACTTATCGAAAATATGGAACTGAGCAATCAGTGACAATTGATCGAGCAGACTTCATTCCGTTTATTTTGCAGCAAATTGCTGAGAAAAAATAGTGAAAAATCCGTTGTTTTAGGACAACGGATTTTTTTCTGAGCATATCGCAAGCATTTATCACTAATTAGTGATAATATATGGTTGTAACCAATTAGGAGGTTTTTAAAAATGAGTATTGAAACAAAAACATTAAAAGAAGCAATTCGTGAGCGTCGCTCAATCCACAGCTTAACAAAAAAAGCTGGCGTAGACCAAGCGTACTTAGACAAAATTATTGAAACTGTGCGTTATGCACCAAGTGCATTCAATATGCAGAGTACTCGAATGGTTGTTTTACTAAACGAAAAACATGAACAATTCTGGGATATGGTAACAAAAACTTTAGAAGCAGTAACTCCTGCAGAGCATTTCCCAAGCACATTAGAAAAAATGCAAGGATTCAAAGGTGGAAACGGAACAATTCTTTTCTTTGAAGACCAAGCAGTTGTTGAAGGCTATATGGAACAAGCGCCATTATATGCATCAAACTTCCCTGGATGGTCATTACAAGGTGATGCAATTATGCAATATGCAATGTGGCTGTCATTAACAAGTGAAGGATTCGGCGTATCAATCCAGCACTACAATCCATTAATTGATAATCAAGTACAAGAAATGTATGGCGTACCTGGAAACTGGACACTAATCGCACAAATGCCATTTGGTGAACCAAATAATACCCCAGGCGAAAAAACATTCTTACCACTTGATGATGTAGTAACATTTGTTCAATAAAAAAAACGGTCTCAAGGCAACCCTTGAGACCGTTTTAAACCGAGACGGAGCTGAACTCCGTCTCGGTTTTTCTTTGTCAATTATTTATAAGTAAAATAGTAATCATCTTCAGCTACATTGACTTGCCAAGTAATACCGAACTTATCTTTAAGAGCACCATATAGTGGTGACCATGATACTTCCATTAGCGGCATAATGACTTGACCACCTGCTGCCAGATTGTTGAAATATTTCTCAGCTAAAACTTTATCTTTGATAACAATTGAAACACAGAAATTATTCCCGGGTGTAAAAGTCATACCCATACCTTCAGGAACATCGGAAAGCATAATCATACCGCCGGCAAATTTTACCGAAGCATTTGCTATCAATGCTTTAGTAGCTTCATCCATCGGAAATTCTGAATCCTCAGGTAATTCACCTAAAGTCATTATACGAACATCGTAGCCATCAAGCGCTTCCTCATAGAATTTAACTGCTTCGCGACTCTCGGTTTTAAAGTTTAAATATGCGATAACTGCCATAATTTATCAACCTCTCCTTTATAAGATAGCTAAAATATAACACGAGTGGCTGAAAAAAGACAGCAGAATGATTTATAAAATGCAATTTCATTGAAGCACACTTTTTTTCGTACTATAATGAAGAAAATATAACAATGAGAGCAGTGGAAAAATGCCGGAAATTTATGAGCAAATTAATCAGTTAATCAGCAACATCACCGGAGTACATGGAAAAGAATATACTATTGGTAAGTTTACCGGGTTGGGCTGGCTGAATTTTCATTATGTTTGCAGTACTTACGATGGACCATACCCGCGAATTTCACTAAAACAATATGAGAAAACAGTAAATGTTTATTATGCGCTTTGGGAAGATGGACAAGGCGTTGTTGAAGGCTATAAAGATGTTTTCGGTAAAAGTAACGTTGGCAAAAATTGCATCCGCATCCGTAAGTTGGATGAGCAAAAAATTGCCGCGCTGGAAGAGTTGACTCGCATTGCGCTTACTAAAGGAACGGAAACTATATAGTTTTTTGAGAAAATTTGAAGGCTCCGGAACCACAGGTTCCGGAGCCTTCTTAGTTTTAAATTAAAGTGTACCATGTACCTCTTGCCAGTCCACTAACAAATTATACTTTTCGGTAGTGAATTTTAGCACGCAATATGCAGGATCATCATAGCCACTGAAGTGATTAGTTAATCCGCCATACCACATCTCTTTTTTGATTTGCGGATCGGTAATAATTTCAATCGTACCAGTCAGGGTAATGTTATACTCTGGTGAATTAAAACAAACACTAGCCTTATTACATTTTTTTATCCGGCTGACTTTGGGGCTCAATTGTCCGGTGCAAAAAGTTATCCAGTTAACACCATCAGCCTTTGAGGCAGTAATTGTTGATACAGTTGGGCCGCCATCAAAATCGATTAATCCCAAAGTGCAGTAGGTGCCTTCGCCAGAATGTTCTTCGATAATTGCTCCGGCCTTTTCCAAAATCTTTTCATTCATTTTCTTTACCTCCACAAGTAAAATGTTTATTTATATTCATTATATACTTAATTTTATCTTGCGCCAAACATTATTTTGGTAATTTGTACATGAATTCCAGAGTTTATGAATGGTGTATTTTGTATATATTAAACCCAAAATGCCCATCTTACATCAAACATATCAATAAATCTGACAGTGCATGGACTGTAGTCGGTCGGTTGTAATGACTCAATTGTAGTGCTGCCATTTTGCATTATTTCGTATGCTCTTAGTAAAGCGGCTTCATCGTCAAATTGAACACAAAGTTGATAGCCGCCTGACTTTGAATAACCATCATCATTACCAAAGTCGTTTACGATTAATGGTTTATTATCGATGAGCATTTCCGCATGAATAACAAGTGAATGTTCCGGATCTTCAATCAAGGTTTCCACCGAAGCATTAAGAGCCTGCTTATAGAGTTCGATTGCTTCTTTACATTGGCCGTTAAAATAAATGTGAGTTACTAACAAAATTATTCCTCCTAAATTACTATAAAATTTTCGTGCTGTCTAATATTCGCCTGTATTATAACATGCTGAAAATTAAAAAACCACCAGCGCTGGTAATGCTGGTGGTTTGAAAAACAAAAATGTTTACTTATGCCTTTTCTATAAAACTTTCGATAAAAATTCCTGAGCCCGAGGATGTTGCGGGTTTTGGAAAAATTGTTGTGGTGTGGCAACTTCTAGTATTTGACCCTCATCCATAAAGACGATGCGGTCACCAACTTCACGAGCAAAGCCCATTTCATGAGTAACAACAACCATGGTCATACCTTCAAAGGCAAGATCTTTCATAACTTGCAGTACTTCTTTGACCATTTCCGGATCCAATGCACTGGTTGGCTCATCAAAGAGCATAACATCTGGTTGCATTGCCAGGGCACGGGCAATAGCAACCCGTTGCTTTTGCCCGCCGGATAACTGACTAGGGAAGTTATCGGCTTTTTCTGCTAAGCCAACTTTTTCGAGCAGGTTGCGGGCAACCTGCTCGGCTTCGGGCTTAGGTATTTTCTTGACTTTAATCGGTGATAAAGTCAAGTTGTTCAAAATTGATTTGTGGGGGAAAAGATTGAAGTGCTGGAAAACCATACCCATCTTTTCGCGCAGCTTATCAATGTTTACTTTTTTATTCACAAGCGAAGTACCTTCAAAAATGATATCGCCTTTAGTCGGCGTTTCCAAAAGATTCATACACCGCAGCAAGGTACTTTTACCACTGCCGGATGGACCGATAATAACTACAACTTCGCCGCTGGCAACGTCAAGATTGATATCTTTTAAAACCTCTAATTGATTGAAGGATTTATATAATGATTGTACTGAAATCATCTTGCCCACTTCCTTTCTAAGCCCTTAAGCAGTCTTGAGAGTCCAAACGTAAGGACAAAATAAATGAGTGCGGCAAATAGTAATGGTGTAAATGGTAAGTAAGTCTGATTTCTGACAGTATTGGCATTGTACATAAGGTCGGCAACACCAATGACCGAAACAATCGAAGACTCTTTAATAATCGTGATGAATTCATTACCTAATGCCGGCAAGATATTCTTAAATGCCTGTGGAATCACAATATAGCGTAATGCCTGATAGTATGACATACCAAGCGTACGTCCGGCTTCAAGCTGACCAGTATCAACCGCGTTGATTCCGCCACGGATAATTTCCGCAACATAAGCACCACTATTGATTGAAACCGCAACGATACTGGCAAGCACTGGATCGAGTTTGATGCCAATTGCCGGTAAGCCGAAGTAGATAATATAAACTTGTACCAATAGCGGGGTACCGCGGATAAACTCAACGTAAACTGAGGCTAAAGCTTGCAATACTTTTATTTTTGAAATCTTCATGACTGAAAGCAGTAAACCTAAAATTGTTCCCAGCAGTACACCGAAGAGGGCAATAAAAACCGTCATCAATGTTCCGGAGAGGAACATTGGCCAGTATTTCTCTAAAAAGCCAAACCAGCTGACAAATTGTTGTAGTATAGCGTCCAAATAAAACAGCTCCTTTTCGTGTTGTAGAATTAGTCTTGATTAGAGAATAATGTGTCAGCTTCTACATAAAATTGACTCACTTGATCTTTGGCGAGTAAGTCGGCGATGACTTTGTTCACCTCGGCAACAAATTCATCGTTCCCTTTAGCAATCGCGATGGCCGAACCGCTGCCGCTTACCGGCACGCTGAATGGTGCAACCGCAAGATCAGCATATTTACCTGTCAATTGGTCACCAACATTTTTTTCAACAATTAAAGCTTCAATATTACCATTTTCGAGCTCTTGGACTAAATCAAGTACTTTAGGCATTGACCGAACTTCAGCATCAGCTACTTTTAACGCAGCTTCCTCTTGAATGGAACCTTGCTGGGCACCGATTTTTTTACCATCAAGGCTGGCCAAATCGTTGTAGCTGGCAAGAACATCTTTTTTAACTAGTACACCAATTTCGGCTTGATAGTAAATATCGCTGAAATCAACATTTTGTTTCCGCTCTTCAGTTGGTGACATTCCGGCAATAACCATGTCAACAGTTCCGGTAGAAAGGGCCGGCAGCAAACCGCTGAAGTCCATGTCTTTGACAACCAATTCAACACCGAGGTGATCGGCAACTGCTTGAGCAATTGCAATATCAAAACCAACAATTGTGTCTTGACCATTCTCAATCACATGGAACTCGTATGGCGGATAATCAGCGCTAGTACCAAGTACAAGCTGACCACTGGCTTTTATCTGGTCTAATTTTGACTGACCTGCATCAGCAGAGCTGCCGCAGGCAGTGAGCATGTGTGATGCGAGCAGTAATAAAGCGGCTGTAGCCGTTACTAATTTAAACTTTTTCATAAATATAATCTCCTTTATTTTGCGATTGATTGGTGCGGCGCTTCGCCGCCCGTCAATCAATCAACATTATTTGCTAATTCGTAAAATGCCTGTGCATAAATCGCGCATCCCTTTACCAAATCTTCGATTTTTATCCATTCATCGATGCCATGGACACCATGTGGCGGTGTTCCCGGGAACGTGAGCCCGAAGGTAGTAAAGTTTGGCAAGGTGCGGGCGAGGGTTATG
Organism: Culicoidibacter larvae; assembly: GCF_005771635.1. GTDB lineage: Bacteria > Bacillota_I > Bacilli_A > Culicoidibacterales > Culicoidibacteraceae > Culicoidibacter > Culicoidibacter larvae. The sequence continues at coordinate 62,885 of NZ_VBWP01000008.1, forward strand.
CCGCCAGCGGTTTCCATTGGTGATGTTGTATCACCAGATTGTTTTTGATAGATGCGATATAGGGTTTGAATCCAATCGGCATCCGGATCATTATAAATTGGCGGGAAGTGGTCGTCTTTGCAACAAGAAAGACCATAAGAACGCGCTACTGTATGTAATTTCAATTCGGCGGCTGCCTGATCAAATGGCAGCGGGTAACGAGTGGTGGTGTGTAAGTCAAAGTTTTTACCACGCTCATAGTTGAGGACACCAACATTTAAGGTTAGTGGTCCGCAGATGTCATCACTACATTGAAAGTCAAAGCCCTCACCGTAGTATTTATCAACAAAATAAGTGGTCAGCAGGTCAACAAAAGGCTCATTGGTGTAATTTTTAATAAAATTGAGCAAAATAAAACCGGCATGTACTCCATCCTGGGGTTGCGACCCGTGTACTGATTCTCCTTTGGCTTCCAAGATTAATTGATTATCTTCTTGGTAAGCTTTGCCGATGAGATGATTTGCATCTAGGTATGCGTTGTAAGCAGTTTGAATTGCTTCATCATAATCAACGCTCATCGTAGCAGAGTCTGGTACAACATTTGGTGCGCTTCCACACTTGAATGAATGTATCATGCCGGTTTGTAGTGTTCCTGTAAACCCGAAATCGTAAAGTCCCTTTTCTGCATAGGTAAGGGGGAATTTACCATCGGGAACGAACCCATATTTTGGCGGTTCCTCATATTTTGCGTAATGCAACATGCAACGAAAATGCGTTTCTTCATCTAAAGAGAGAATTAAACGGCATCGTCGTCGTAGCGGTGCTCCTATACTTTTTAATATTTTCAGTGCAACTAAAGTTGCGATTGCCGGGCCTTTATTATCACTTGCGCCCCGACCAAAAATTTTGTCTTGATCAATTGTGCCACCGAATGGATCATAACTCCAGCCACTCCCAACCGGGACAGTGTCCAGATGACCAATTGCACCAACCATTTCATCAGCTTCGCCAATCTCAATAAAGCCGACCATGTTATCACAGTTTTTGACCGTGAATCCCATTTTCGACGCAACATCCAATATAAATTCCAGCGTATTGCTGATATCTTTACCAAATGGTGTGGTGACTGACACTGTACTTTCATCATAAATACTCTTATGTTGAATAAGTTGGGCAGTTAAATCAATTAACGTTGCTTTCTCAGCTTGTGCTAATTTGATCCAATCCATAATTAATCCTCCTTTCGATAATAATCATATATAAACCAAAATGTGAAACCTAAGATTTATATTAATCATCATTTTAGCAGTTCAAAGCGCTGCTGTAAAGATAAAATTTACTTTTGTGAAAAAACAAAAAGAAGCCGCGCACCGATTACGGCGCGTGGCTTCTCCAAATTTCTTACAAATAAACAACGCAGCCACGAGCTTCCAATTGCTCAATCCAAGTTGGTGCAACCAAGTCATGGTTCCAGCGTAAATCAAGGCGCTTTAAGGCTTTAAGCTGTAATACGGTTTCAGGCAGAGTGGTAATATTGTTGCTGCGTAAATCAAGCTCAATCAGGTTTTGTAATTGTGAAATTCCAGTTGGAATCTCATTAATTTGATTGAAACGAAAACTGAGGCGTTGCAAACTATTAAGTTGTAAAATCCCATCGCTAAAGGTAGTAAGTTGATTATTTTCAACCATTAACACACGAAGTTTTTGTAACTGGCCAATTGTTTCCGGCAGCATTGTTAGCTGGTTCTTATTAAGATAGAGTTCGCGCAACTCGCTGCATTCGCCGAGTTGCGGCGGCAGAACAGTAAGTTTGTTCTCCATGATTCGTAATTCCAGTAGTTTTTGTAGCTGGCCGATTGTTTCTGGCAGTGTTGCCAACTGATTTTCACTTAGATTCAGATATTTAATTTTATTTAAGTTGCCAATTGCAGCATCAATAATACTCAACTTATTGTTGTGTAAATAGCAATAATCTTCTAAGTTTGTTAACTGAAAAAAGCTTTCTGGCAATGCAGATAGTTGATTGTGACCAAAATCAATATTAGTTAACTTCTTTAGATTATCAATAGTATTAGGAATAGCACTAATTTCATTAACTGATATATTGAGTGTTTGCAACTCAATCATTGCAAGTGCTTCTTGAGGGAAGTCAGCAAACTGATTGTCAAAAATATTGAGTTCGGTGACTGATTCCGGTTGAACATCAAGTTTGGGAAGTTTTTGTAGATGTTGGGACATAAAAGATAGTTGCATTTTATCGCCTCCTGTTGCTTCTAATATAACACAAAACCGAGTTACTGGGTAACCTCAAACTGTTGACAAACGCCCGCAATTCCATAAAAACCGACAAAACTCGCTCAATCACGTATATTTAGATACGCTTAATCACAACTTTTGCCGGTTTTTTGCAATTCCGACGCGCATGCGCTAGTACCTTGTGTGAAGCGTTTGCAATCAGCCTGATGGTTGGTATTATATTTAAAAAGTGACAACCCCATATCAGAATTCAGATTGTTTACTAAAACGGTTTTTTCTTTTTTCAATAATATAGGTTTGCGGCGGATGATTTTTATTGTTCAGCAGTTGGTAGGTGAAAACCATGTACTCACTGAAATCAAGTTCTTGCAGGAATTTAGCCACGGCATCGGTCTCGACGCTGCCGGTGGCGTGGCCCGGATAGGCGGTGAGTAAAACGAAGCCCTCTGGTGCTAGTAAGGCGAGGGCGGCATCCAGAGCCTGAAGTGTAGTTTCAGGCAAGGTGGTGATGGTTTCATCACCACCGGGCAGGTAGCCAAGATTAAAGACGATGGCTTTTATCTTGCCATGTGCCACAGCCGGCAGCAAGGCTTGCATTTGCTCGTGGCCGGCGCAAAAGAGCGTGCAGCGCTCGTTATAGGCAGCGAGCTTCGCCTTGCTCGCAGCGACTGCTTGCTCCTGTTTATCAAAGCCGAACAGATGACCGTCGGCGCCAACCAATTCAGCGAGCAACAGGGCATCATTGCCATTGCCAAGGGTGGCGTCGATCACGAGGTCGCCCTTGGTTATGCTTTTCTCCAACAACTGTTTATTGAAGCCTAGAATAGTATAGCTATTCATCCCGCATTCCTCCGCGATACTTTTTGCCTTGCCAAGAATCAGTAGCAATAAAGCGCTTGTCAATTTCATTCATCACCACAAATTTTTTCAGACTCCAAAGCGGACCAATCAAATCCTCATGACCGCCATCACCGGTAATACGATGAATAATCAATTCCGGCGGCAAAATTTCCAGCTGATTAACGACCAAATTAACATACTCATCCTGTTCCATAAACTCCAGCTTGCCATACTTGTGCATCTTAGCCATCGTAGTATTCTTCAAAACATGCAGCAAGTGAATTTTTATGCCTTGAATGTCCAGCTCGGCCATGGCCTCGGCAGTGGCTTGCATCATCGCAATATCCTCACCGGGCAAGCCGTTGATGATATGAACACAAACCCGAATGTTCCGGGCGCGTAATTTGGCTACACCATCCAAGAATTCCTGATAAGTGTGACCGCGGTTGATCTTCTTAGCAGTCCGATCATGGATCGTCTGCAGCCCTAGCTCAACCCATAAATAAGTGCGCTCATTTAATTCTGCCAAATATTCAACAACATCATCTTCAAGACAATCAGCACGGGTAGCAATCGCCAGACCAACTACGCCATCAAGCGCTAAAACTGCTTCGTACTTTTCGCGCAACACTTCTACTGGCGCATACGTGTTGGTAAACGCTTGAAAATATGCGATAAACTGATTGGCATCAGGCCATTTATCATGATAACGGTCACGAATGACATTAAATTGGCGGACTAAATCGTCCGCCGGATTGCCGGCAAAATCACCGGAACCATTGATACTGCAAAAGGTGCAACCACCTTTTGATTTTCGTCCATCGATATTCGGGCAAGTAAAGCCGGCATTGAGAGAGACTTTAGCAACCTTGCCGCCAAACGTTTCCTGCAAATGATAGTTCCAAGTATGGATTCGGCGATTATCATTACTATATGGAAATGGATTTTTGATTTTTTCTTTACGCATGCCAATCCACCTTTCAAAATTCTTCACGTTCAATTATACTGCATCTGCTTTCACTGAGCAAATATGTGGATAATTAAATAATTCTATTGATAATACTTATATGTCAGTTAATATTTGTAAAATTTCAGTATCGCTTTCTTTCATGCCATTCAAGACCCATTCGTTTATTACAGCGATAACTCCACTGATATAAAATTGCAGCATGTAGTTATTTGGAACAGTAGTTTGAAAATGGTCCAATTTGGTTTGTATATCATTATGAATATTGCTTAGTAATATTTGGCTAGCAATATCGTTGCCGGATAAAATCATTTTATAGAATTTAGCATTTTGCTTTATATTGTTAATGTAGGCTTTGGCAATAATTATATAGAATAGCTCTAAATCATCAGTCTCTTTAAGATTCATAAATATATCTTTTTGCAGTTCTTGAATAAGATAATTTAACAAATCATACTTATCTTCAAAATGATTGTAAAAACTTGTCTTATGAACAAGTGCATTATCACATATTTCATAAAGCTTAATGTCATCGAATCTTTTTTCTTCTATCAATTTCATTAAAGCGTTAGCTAGAAGCGTTTTTGTTTTGTTTTTTCTTAAATCACGCATAAAATCACCTACTCTTATTATAATAGGACTGCTACTATTTATCTACTAAAGTAGAAACTTATACTAAATTCTGCTTTAGTAGCGGAAGTTTTCTGATGATTTTAGTATGATGATTGTAAGAAAGGGTGATGGTTTATGGATATTGTGATTCGAGAACTAGCAAAAAGTGATTACAATCAAGCCAGATTATACGCAATAGATGGAATGAATTTAGACCGATATGCAGAAAAAGATTATGAATTGTATTTTTATAGCAAGTATTTCATCTATTTAGAGCTTTTGAGAGCTACCCAGATATTAGGTGCATACATGGATGGGAAGTTAGTTGGAGTTTTACTTGCTGAGATGAGAAATGAAAATAAAAAAGTGAAATCATTATGGTACCGAATATATATTTGGTTTATTAAATTTACTATGAATATTTTTTATAAAAGCAGTGCCAATATTTATGAGCAAGTAAATAATGAAATGTTATCCCGTTACAAAAGTGGAAATAATCCCGATGGTGAGTTGATATTTTTTGCTGTTAATCCAGAAATTATGGGTAAAGGTATTGGAACATTATTATTAAATGAACTAGAAAAACGTGAGAAAGGCAAGAGCATCTATCTATATACTGATTCTGGATGTACTTATCAGTTTTATGATTATAAAGGGTTTAAAAGAGAAGACGAGCAGAATATTATTATGAATAACCATGGTAAAGTGATAAACTTAACCTGCTTTTTATATAGTAAAAAATTATAAAACAATTGCGAGAAGTCTGAGCAAATCCAACCAGTTTTTCACAATTGTATGATATAGTAAAAGAGTAATAAGTCTATTTAATGTGAAAGGATGAAAATATAATTATGAGTATAACTTTTGGCGGAAATCCAGTAAAAATTTTAGGAACAGAACAACAAGTAGGTAATGTCGCACCAGACTTTACCGTTGTAAACAATGACTTGCAAGAAGTGCATTTAAGCGACTATGATGGCAAAGTAAAAGTGTTGAGCGCTTTACCTTCACTTGATACCGGTGTTTGTGATTTACAAACCAAAACTTTCAATCGTCGTTTTGCTGACCAAGATGATGTGGTTTTATTGACAATCAGTGTTGATTTACCATTTGCTCAAGCGCGTTGGTGTGGGAACTCAGGAATTGAAAATGCAATTACTTTATCTGATCACCGCAATCTTGATTTCGGTATGAAGTATGGTTTAGTGATTGAAGATTTGCGTCTATTGGCACGCGCGGTTTTCGTTCTTGACCAAGACAATAAAATTCAATATATTGAATATGTACCGGAAGTAACCCAACAAGTGAACTTTGCGGATGCTGAAGCGAAAGTTGATGAATTATTGAAATAATTCATCAACTGAAAACCGGACCACCTTGAGTGGTCCGGTTTTTTTCTTTTTTCAATAATAGAAAGTATGGGTATTTAATTTAAATACTTTGTTAAATATGTTAAAATAAAGAATAGAGTTAATAATGGGGTGTCAATATGTATGAGAAAAAGGAACAGGCTGCTCTGGCGGCTATGGGTTTGATTCAAGATGGAATGGTTATTGGATTAGGTGGAGGAAGAACGATTGCGCTTTTGGTGCAATTGATTGCAGAGTCTGGTAAAGACGTGAAAGTTGTTACCCCGTCGTGGGAAACGAAGCAGCTTTGTGCGCAAAATAATGTGTTAGTTGTGCCGACCGAGACGGTAAAGAGTTTAACGGTTGCCTTTGATGGCTGTAATGAAGTTGATTATAACTTCTACGCTTTGAAAAGCGGTGGCGGTATTCATACTCAAGAAAAGTTGATTGCGGCAATGGCTGAGGTCTTTATTATTCTTGCTGATGATGAGAAGTATGTTGATCGGTTGCGGCTTGCAGATCCGGTGACACTGGAAGTGTTGCCGGAGGCGGCGTTGTTTGTTCAAAAACAAGTGAGTGTAATTGGTGCGAGTGCCAATGTACGGAAGAGCCCGAATAAAGATGGCTTTACTCGTACTGATAACGGCAATTTATTATTGGATTGTTATTTTCCAAATGATGTTGATCCACGTCAATTACATGGATATTTAAAATCTTTGACTGGTGTTGTTGAGACCGCACTGTTTATTGATTTAGTTGATATTATTTTAGTTGCTGATGGCAATGGTGTTCATCGGTATGTTCGTGAAGAAAGCAGGGATTAGATGAAGGTTTTTGATGCACATTTAGATACGTTCTACCATATTGCACTTGCCGATAAAGATGGCAGTAAAGCACTTTTTAAGAACGAGCATTTTCCAAAGTTACAAAAAGGCGAGACTAAGGCTGGCGTTTTTGTCATTTATACTGAAGGAGATAGTCCCGAAGCAAAATATGAGCAGGCATTAGATATCATGATGGCCATGAGTCGTGAATTGTATCGTAATCGTGATATTATTATGCCGATTACCAGTAGCGCTGACTTTGATGTATTAGAAGCAAGCGACAAAACCGGAATTATTCTTGGTATTGAAGGTATGGAGTTCTTGGAAGTAAACTTTGATTTGCTGTATGTCTTGGCACAAATGGGTGTGCGGCACGGTGGTTTGACCTGGAATGAAGCTAATGCTTTCGCTGCTGGTGCCGGCGCTGATGATCGGCTCGGGCTTACCGATTGGGGTAAGACATTGGTGCGGCGGATGGAAGACCTGCATATGGTTGTTGACTTGGCACATGCCAATGAACAGACTTTCTATGATGTGTATCAGATGGCAGCAAGACCGTTTATTGTTTCACATTCTGCAGCTTATGAACTATTTAATCATCCGCGTAATTTAAAAGATGCTCAACTACAAGCGGTTGCTGAAATCGGTGGGTTGATTGGCGTTAATGCCTGGGGTGGATTTTTGGCTGAGGAAAATCCGCATATTGATGATTATATGCGCCACTTAGTATATATTGCTGATAAAATCGGTGTTGAACATGTTGGCTTAGGTTTTGACTTCTGTGACTTCCTGCCGGGTTATATGGAGAAACCATTAACCAAAAATTTAGAAACATCAAATCAGGTACAAAACTTGGTTGCAAAGTTGCGCGAGCATGGCTTCAGTGAGCAAGAGGTTCAGGCAATTTGTTATGATAACTATGCAAACTTCTTCCGCAAATGGCTTTAAGAGAATAGGAAAAAAGGCTTCGTTTATGACGAAGTCTTTTTAATATTTGACAAAAGGTAACTAGTTACGTATAATTGTGGTGGTGATTAAAATGAGAAATCAAGAATTTATTTTCGGTGCAATGTTTCAGTACTCAAATAAGCTACAAAATATCGGTGATCGAGTTTTTGGTGATATTTCTATGAAGCAGTGGTTTCTGCTGGCAGCAATACATGCAATTGCTTTAGAGCATCCAGGACTTAGTGAAGTCGCTGATTTTATTGGGTATAGCAGACAGAATGTTAAGAAGATTGCTTTGCAACTTGAAAGTGCTGGTTTAGTAGTTTTGCAGAAAGACAAGGATGACAAACGGTTTACTAGAATTTCAATGACACCGGCATGTCACCAATATTTGAAAACACGAGAGCCAGATGAAGAACGGTTAATGAAACAATTATTTAGGAATTTTTCAGCAACTGAATTGGATGTTCTTGCTCAGTTAATGTATAAACTGGGTGACAATATTACAACTATGGATGCTGAAATAAGTAAATGACAAGATATAATTTTTTAAGGAGAATATTATGAAGAAGAGTATTGCTTTTTTATATTGGATTTCAGCAATAACTGCCATTATTTCGGCAGGCGCAGGAATTATTTTTTCGTTTGGCAGTCGTTCACAGATAGTTACAAATATTTATGGTCAGACGGTTACATTATTGGGCAGCGGTGTTTATGCAAATGATTCAATTATGAGGGCTGGTGCTGTAATAGGTACGGATATTGTTGTTGTTATAGTGGCATGCATTCTTATTGTAACTATGGTGTTCTTTAAGAAAAAGCCTTATCTATCACTGGTTCAAACTGGGTTGCTGGCGATTATATTATATGCCACAACATGCCTTTTGCTCGGAACGACATTTAATCGTCTATTCTTGTTCTACATTCTTCAATTTAGTTGTACCTTTTTTGCTTTTGTACTTTCTTTGAACAAGATTATTAGTAAAAGGTCATTTGTCGACCAAGTATATGAGCAACGGAATACAGCATTAGCAATATTTATGATTATTAGTGGTTGCTCAGTTCTGCAATGGTTGGCATATATTCTTCCGGTTATGGTATTTGGCACTCCCATGGAAATAATTGATGTTTATTCAACTGAGCCAACGTTTGTTCTTGATTTAGGTATCATTTTACCGACGATGATTTATTGTGGTATAATGCTTTTTAAAAGAAAACCTATTGCTTATCAACTTACACCGATTATGTTAATATTGCTTACTGGTGTTGCTGCTTTTGTTATTAGTCAGACTTTTGTTCAATCATCACTTGGCATTGTTCTCCGAATTGAACAATTAATTGGTTTAGTTATCTTGTTTGTTGTGCTGGGAGGATTAGCTCTACTATTTAACATTCGTTTATTAAAGCAGGTGAAATGCTAGCATGAAAAAAATAAAGATTTGTGGTGTAAAGATGATTTTACTTATTGGCATAATTGGAACGGTTGCCCTGCTTGCATATATATTGATATTTCCATATTCACCGGTTGTCGGAGAATATCATCAACTGCAAACTGAAGCGGAGAGAAAACTAACGCCTAAAAATGATAAAATAACGGTGTCAGACCTTCAACGGTTGCCGAATTTATTTCAGGAGTATTATATTGCTAATGGTTATATCGGTCAGCCGTTTATTAATCATTTCGAGATTAGTGCCAGCCAAGCTTATTTTAAGTTGGGCAGTGATAAACCGGAAATCAGCATTAACTATTATGTAGATGATTATCTTGGTTCTACGGTAGAGCGTTTGGCATTTATTGATGGTAGGTTATTCTTGATGCCTTTTCAGGGAATAGATAGTTATATTGATGGTCAGGGTGGTATGAAGGGGATTGTTGCCAAACATATTCAATTATTTAATGAGCGTTCCGATGCGATGAGTGAGGCGGCACTGCTTACTTATCTTTCGGAGATATTTATTCATCCGGCATTTTTATTACAAGAAACAATTGCATTCAAGGAACTTGATGATTATTCTGTACAAGTATCAATCAGAGATAGTGGGCAAACTGTTTCCGGTGTCTATTATTTCAATAATGCAAAGCAAATTACTTCCTTTAGCGTTGAAGAACGATATTGTGATGAAACTAAAAGTTATGAAAGCTGGGAAGCTATTTTCGATAACTATCAATTGAGTAATGGTGTTTCTTTGCCAAAAATGATGCAAGCTGTCTGGCATTTTAAAACTGGGGATCTGCTTTATTTTGATAGTGATGATATAGTTGTTAATTGGTAGAATAGGAAAAAGACTTCGTTTATGACGAAGCCTTTTTTTGTTTTCCCTAAAAAAGAAAAACCACTGAAAAAGGGGGGGGATCAGCAGTTTTTCAAAAGAGGATATATGAAAAAGTTTTTGGGTAAATATATATCATCGCAAGATTGCGTTGAAAAGAGTGGAAATGAAAGTCATTTATCTTTCATGCTTTTATTATAGGTGAGCGGTATGCATTCTGTATGTTACTTATGTGTTGTTTCTGTGAATATTGCACTTTTTTAAATTAAGATCTTAGTAACACTATTACTAAACTTTTTTCTTACTTTTGCTATTGAAATATGCTATAAAACTAGATATAATATAACAGCTATGATAAGTGTAAAAGTAAACTTAGAGTCATTTAAAAGTAAACTTTTCAGCTTTCTGCGCTTATTTTAAGGAGTGAATAATATGTTGATCGGCAAGAAATTAAAGAGCTTGCGCGTTGAAAAAGGTTTAACTCAGGAAGAATTAGGTGAGCGGACAGATTTAACCAAAGGATTTATTTCGCAATTAGAACGTGATTTAAATTCACCATCTATTGAAACTTTGCTTTCAATTCTTGAAGTACTTGGTTGCCCGCCAAAAGATTTTTTTGATGAGGGTGCTTCACATCAAAAAATTTTATATACCAATGATGAATGTACTGTATTTGAAGATGATGAAAAAGGCTATCGTTTACAGTGGCTGGTTCCTGAATCTAATGAAAACGAAATGGAGCCGGTTAAACTGACCTTTACTAAAAAAGGTGAGTTTAAAAAATTTGAACCATCTCTTTCAGAAACATTCGGGTATGTGCTTAAAGGTTCAGTTCAAGTTAATTTAGGTGAACAGGAAGTTGTTGCCAAAAGCGGTGAATCAATTTATTTTTATTCTGAGAGTGAACATCAGTTATCGAATGCTCATAATGGCGAGAGCGAAGTTATTTTGGTGGTTACTAATTCATATTTGTAAATTTTATCAGTAAATAATAGGAAAAAGTTTTAGAGGTGATTATATGGAACAAAACACAATTATTGCATTTGAAAATGTTAGTAAAGAGTTCGATGGAGAACGCGTTTTAGCAAATATTAGTTTTGAGCTGGAACGCGGAAAGTTTTATACATTGTTAGGACCATCGGGTTGTGGGAAGACAACAATTTTGCGTTTGATTGCTGGATTCGAGTCTGCAACTGAGGGTGATATCTATATTGATGGCAAACGGGTGAATGATATTGCTGCTAATAAACGACCGGTTAATACCGTGTTTCAGGATTATGCTTTATTTCCTCATTTGAATGTCTTTGAAAATGTTGCATTCGGGCTGCGAATTAAAAAGGTTCCGGAAAAAGAAATACAGGAGCGGGTGAATCGTGCGCTGCAACTCGTAAACTTATCGAATTTTATTCATCGTGCGATTGATGAAATGTCTGGTGGGCAAAAGCAACGGGTAGCTATTGCACGGGCGATTGTTAATGAGCCAGATGTGATTTTACTTGATGAGCCATTATCAGCACTGGATTTGAAATTACGGACTGATATGCAGGTTGAGTTACGAAATTTACAGAAGCAATTGGGTTTAACTTTTGTTTTTGTTACCCATGATCAAGAAGAGGCATTGGCAATGTCCGATGAGATTTTTGTTTTGAATGCCGGCGAAATTGAACAATCGGGAAGCCCGATTGATATTTATGATGAGCCGGTGAATCGGTATGTTGCTGATTTTATTGGTGAGGCAAATATTTTACCTGGAATTATGCGTGCTGATTTTGAAATTGAATTTGTTGGCAAGCGTTTTGAGTGCGTTGACCAGGGCTTGAATAAGGATGAGGCGGTTGAGCTGGTCATTCGGCCGGAAGATTTAGAGGTTGTTACAAAGCGTGAAGATGTAAAGTTCACGGTAATTGTGCAGTCGGTTTTGTTCCGTGGTGTTCATTATGAGTTGGTTTGTCGTGATGCCGATGGCAATGACTGGTTGGTGCACAGTACTAAGCGGGTAAAAGTTGGCGATCGGATTGGTCTAGACTTTACTCCTGAAGATATTCATATTATGCGTATTGGTGAGACTGAAGAAGAGTTCGATAAACGTCTTGCTGAGTATGATGAGTAGGGGGAATATAAATGAAGCAAAGAAATTATTTTATTTTTCCTTATGTGATATTTCTGGGGGTATTTATTATCTTGCCGATGTTATTGATACTTAGTAAGTCATTTTATAACCTCGATGGTGTGTTTTCCTTGGAAAACTACACCAAAATTTTCACCCCGGTTTATCTGTTATTGATGTTTAATTCATTTAAATATGCATTTTTAATCACGTTATTTTGCGTTGTGATTGGCTATCCGGCGGCTTATTTTTTGATGCGAACCAAGCATAAGCGCTTGTGGTTGTCTTTGATTTTATTGCCGATGTGGATGAATTTGCTTTTGAAGATTTATGCGTTTATTGGTATTTTTGCCCGCGAGGGATTGCTGAATGGTTTGTTGGGACTTGTTGGTGCCGGGCCGTTTCAGTTTTTATTTACCGATTTGGGATTTTTGATTGTATCGGTTTATTTGTTCATTCCATTTATGATTATGCCGATTTTTAATTCGATTGAAAAAATCAGCCCGTCATTGTTTGATGCGGCATCAGACTTAGGCGCAGGGCGCCTAAGAACGTTTTGGCGTGTTATCGTACCGCTGACTAAAGAAGGGATCAAGTCAGGCATTCAAGTTGTTTTTATTCCGGCTTTGTCATTATTCTTCTTAACACGTTTAATTGGCGGGAATAAAATTATTACTTTAGGAACAGCAATCGAGCAGAACTTTTTAGTAGCACAAAACTACGGTGTTGGTTCGGCAATTGCAGTGGTACTGATTATTATGATGTTCTTGCTGATGTTCTTATTGAATCGCTTGCTGAAGACGAAAGGAGGCCGCTAGATGAAAAAGAAAAAATGGGGCGGAAATATATATTTGCTGATTTTATTTGCGATTTTATATATGCCAATCATTTATTTGATTGTCTATTCATTTAATAGTACTGATACTATGAATGGATTTACTGGTTTTAGTTTGCAATGGTTCGTTGAACTTTTCAAAGATGAACGTTTATTGCAGGCGGTCTTGAATACCGTTGTTATTGGTCTGCTTTCTGCATTGATTGCCACAGTTATTGGTGTTATTGCTGCAATCGGCTTGTATAATATGCGGCAGAAGCGTGCCCGTGAGGGGATGCTGGCGGTTAATAATATTTTGATAACCAGCCCGGATGTTATTATCGGTGCATCATTTTTGATGCTCTTTACTATGGCTGGAATGAGTTTAGGCTTCATTTCGGTGCTGATTGCTCATATTGCCTTTAGTATTCCTTTGGTGGTGTTAATGGTATTACCAAAGCTAAACGAGATGAATACAAATTTGATTGATGCAGCTTATGATTTAGGTGCTAGTCGGTTCTATGCATTGCGGGCAGTAATCTTACCACAGATTATGGGTGGTGTGTTTGCCGGGTTTTTCACAGCGCTCACTTATTCTTTAGATGATTTTGCGGTTACTTTTTTCGTTACCGGAAATGGTTTTAGTACGTTGTCAATCGAAGTATATTCAATGGCTCGGATGGGTATTTCATTGAAAATCAATGCAATTTCAACAGTTATTTTTGTGATTGTTTTTGTTGGAGTGTTGGTTCAGTATTCGTATCAGCAACAGAAATTAAAGCGGAAGGAGGAGCGTCGTCATGCCTAGAAAGATGTTATACGGCTTAGCCGGTTTAGTGTTGGTAATTGCAGTTGTGCTGGGTGCATATTTTATTCCGCCAACTTTAGTTAATGATGAGACAGACGGCGGTAAGACGCTCTCATTTTTAAACTGGGGTGATTATATTGATCCTGATTTGATTACTAAGTTTGAAGCTGAAACGGGAGTAAAGGTTATCTACGAAACTTTTGATTCAAACGAGGCGATGCTCGCCAAGATTGAACAAGGTGGCAGCAATTTTGATTTGGTTGTTCCTTCCGACTATACAATTTCAATTATGAAGGAGAAAAATTTGCTGGCTGAGCTGGATTATGACCAGCTGCCGAATGCGGTTAATCTTGATCCGAGTTTGTTGCATAAGGAGTTTGATCCGCAGAATGCTTATTCGGTGCCGTACTTCTGGGGAACGGTTGGAATTTTGTACAATACAACGATGGTTGATGAGGAGATTACCAGCTGGTCACAATTGTGGGATGTGAAATATCGTAATGATATTTTACTTTCTGATAGTGCTCGCGAGGTTGTCGGGTTGGCACTCGCGAGCATGGGGTATTCGCAGAATACCACCGATGAAGGTGAGTTGGCGCAGGCTCAGGCGCAGTTGATGGCGCTCAAACCAAATGTGAAGGCGTTTTTAGGTGATGAAATCAAGATGTTGATGGTTCAGAATGAGGCGCCGTTGTCATTAGTTTGGTCGGGAACGGCGGCAATGGCTATGGAGGAGAACGAGAATCTTGATTATGTGATTCCCGAAGAGGGCAGTAATATTTGGTATGATAATATGGTTATTCCTGCCAGTGCCCGAAATAAGACGGAGGCACATCAGTTTATTAATTTTATGCTTGAACCGGAAAATGCTGCTGCTAATGCTGAGTATGTTGGCTATTCAACACCGAATGAAAAGGCATTGGATTTCTTAGATCCGGAAGTGCGTGAGGATGAGCGTTTTTATCCAAGTGAAGCAACGATTGAAACTTTGGAAGTGTATCAATATCTTGGTGTGAAATATACCAGTTATTATAACGACATTTTCCTAGAAACTAAGATAAGCAGTTAGTGAAAAGCCGCAACTAAATTTGTTGCGGCTTTTTAATTGTTTTTAGCATAGCTTCGGCGTATAATAGGAACATATTTGAGAATAACGGGTGAAATGATGTTCAAACAAGATTATATAATACGCCAAATTGAGTCGCTGAGCAGCTTATTGGCTAAATTATTATTCAATAAAGATAGTACAACTTATGATTTGCCAAGCCAAGAGGCGTATGGGCAGAGCGATTTACTCTACAAACAATTAGAAGCCTTACTTGCTGAGGGTAAAATTAATGAGGCTGAGGATACTTTGTTCAAAGAGCTTGATGGCGGAAACCTGCGCTATTTTGAATTAGCGTTAGATTTTTATGGTAAGTTAAATGGGTTTGATGATCAGTATTTGGCGGCACACAATTACAGTCGTGAGGAGATTGAAGAAGGCTTAAAGGCAATTGCCGAACGTTTCGGTCTACCGCTTTAACAAGGTTTCCTGAAGTCAGTTTTATATGTATCATTTATGCCAAAAACAGCATTTCGCGGTATAATATAAGTAGGGTCTAAGAACCCACAATTATATTGAAGGAGTGATGGATTATGGCTAAATTTGATATTACTAAACCAAATCGAGAAGAATTTTATGACATGATGAATCGTTTCTTTACTGACGATTTTTCTATTGATAATGGTTCTAAGGCAATGAAGGTTGATGTGCAAGAACATGATGATAATTTTGTAGTTGAAGCAGATGTGCCTGGTAATGATAAGGATGATATTCATGTTGAGATGAACAATCATAATTTGACTATTAAAGTTGAACATAAACAAGAACATGAAGAAAAAGACGAAGCTGCTAAATATATTCGTCGTGAGCGTTCTTATAGCAGTGTTCAACGAGTTATTCATTTGCCAAAAAGCATGGATGAAGGTATTACTGCAAAGCTTGATAATGGTGTTCTGACAATTACTGTGCCTAAAGATACCAGAGTGAATGAAAAGGCAAAAATTGAAATTGAATAGTGAGAAATATGAAAGCTGTCGGCGCCCCGCGCCGGCAGCTTTTTTAGTTTTTTTAGTTTTTTTACAAAAATGAGTCAAGTACATTGACAGATATAGTACTTTGATGTATAGTGTAGTCGTGGAGGCGATAACATGGAGAAAAATAAGATGTCTTCGGATTTGCTCAGAGGTCATACTGATACAATGATTTTACGGCTTTTACTTGATGGCGACCATTATGGTTATGAGTTGATAAAGCAGATTCATCAGGATTCTGGTGGTGAGTATGAATTGAAGGAAGCAACATTATATGCCAGTATGAAGCGTCTGGAAAATGAGGGCTGCATTACTTGGTATTGGGGCGATGAAACCAAGGGCGGCCGCAGAAAATATTATAAGATTAGTGATTTAGGTCGTGAAACATATGCCAATAATATTGAAAATTGGCAGTATGCAAAAAAATTGTTAGATACATTATTGTGATTGGAGAGGAACCACTATGAATGATAAAATTAATAAACATTTAGATGAACTATTTGCTGAATATACTGATTCAGCATCAAATGAATTAAAAGCTGAGTTATTGGCAAATTTAAGTGAGTATGCTGAGGATTTAAAGGCTCAGGGATTGAATGAAGAAGAGGTTTTTGAGAAAACTATTGATTCTATTGGTGAACTTGAGGAGATGCTTGGTGAGTTAGAGATGCAATCAGGTTCTGCAAGACGTAAAATTTTGATGAACTTGTCAGCGTCAAATCTGGCAGGAACAGATTTTAAAAATGTTGAGGTAGAGGGAAATTTCAAAGCCTCAATTATTAAGGGTGCTAATTTCGCTAATGCTGATGTCGCTGGCAGTAGTTTTAAGGCCAGTGATATGCATGATGCTAGTTTTGAAAATGCTAATGCGTCACACGTAAATTTTGGTGTTACAGTATTAACTGATGCGAATTTCCGCAATGCCAATGTGAGTGAAAGCAACTTTAAAGCCAGCGATTTGCGCAGCGCTAATTTTGAACATGCAAATGCCACCGGTGCTAACTTTAAAACTACCGGATTGGCAGATGTGAATTTCAGTAATGCTCGTTTAAATGGTGCTGAGTTAAGTTATTCAGATTTGCGCGATGTGATATTTACCGGCGCAGATTTAACCGATACAAAATTAAATAAGGCAGATATTCGCGGAGCATCATTCAAGGCTTGTGTTTTAGTAGGTACTGAGATGACCAGCAGCGATTTGCGTGACACTAACTTTGAAGGTTTGGAACTTGTGGCTGTGAAGTTTGATAAATCACATCTTGCGGATAGCTCCTTCCGTAATGCAACTTTACGTGGCGTTTCATTCCGTTTGATTAAACGTAAAAGTATTGAAAAAGCAGATTTTACCGGTGCTAAAATGGATCAGTTATCTTACTTGTCTTTAAAAAGCACGGGCGCAAATATTGATGGGATAACTGTTATTTAGGTGGTGAGGATAATGGGCACAAAAAAAGCAAAAATAGAAGTACATGAATTAAGAAAAGCATTTGCTAAAGAGCAAGTTCTTGATGGTGTTTCATTCTCGGTTCGCAGCGGGCAGATATTTACCTTGTTGGGCTCTAATGGTGCCGGGAAAACAACGGCAATTAAAATTTTGACAACATTATTGCAAGCAGACAGTGGCACTGTCACGGTTGGCGGGTTTGATGTTGTTAAGCAGCCAGAGCAGGTGCGCGAGCTTATAAGTTTAACAGGACAGTTTGCGGCTATTGATGATATGCTGACTGGTCGTGAAAATTTGCGCATGATTGGTCGGTTGCGACATCTGCAAAATGTAAATCAGAAAGCAGATACATTGCTGCAACAATTTGATTTAGTTGATGCTGCCAATCGCTCAGCAGGTGATTATTCCGGCGGGATGCGCCGGCGGCTGGATTTGGCTATGAGTTTGATTGGTGAACCGCAGATTTTGTTTTTGGATGAGCCGACGACGGGATTGGATCCACAGAGCCGATTGGCGCTGTGGGATATTATCCGTGGTTTGGCGGCGGCAGGAACAACAATCTTTTTGACGACACAATATTTGGAGGAAGCCGAGCAATTGGCAGACTATATTGCGATTTTGGATGGTGGTAAGATTGTTGTTCAGGGAACGGCAACAGAGTTGAAAAGTATGTTGCCGCATGGTCGTGTAGAGCTTACTTTTGGCAGTTTACATGATAAGCAGGTAGCTATAGAGTTGTTAGCAGAGTTTTATCCGACAACGGAGGATGAAACG
Source organism: Culicoidibacter larvae (assembly GCF_005771635.1). Lineage (GTDB taxonomy): Bacteria > Bacillota_I > Bacilli_A > Culicoidibacterales > Culicoidibacteraceae > Culicoidibacter > Culicoidibacter larvae. Next base: position 80,954 of record NZ_VBWP01000008.1, read on the forward strand.
TTACAGGTAAATATTATTACTGATGGTTCAGTAAAACAGATGGCTGCGGTTTTAGGTGTGCTTGATCGCGAGAATCTTGATGTGACCGAGTATGCGCAAAAATTGCCTAGTTTAGAAGATGTATTCTTAACTATTGTTAATAAGAAAAATAGTGATGGGGTGAGTAGTTATGAGTAAAGTCAGTAGATATATCAGCGATATGAGGGTAATGGTTGGGCGCTCTATGCACCACACCTTCCGCAGTATGGATACAATTATTACCGTTATTGCAATGCCAGTCATGATGATGTTGTTATTTGTATATGTATTTGGTGGGGCAATAAACACCGGTACGACTGAAAGTTATGTCAATTATATGCTACCGGGGATATTACTGATGGCAATTGCAAGTGGTGTGAGTTACGCCGCTGTTCGTTTGAACAGTGACGTAACTAAAGGGATTTTTGAAAGATTTTTCTCAATGCCAATAGCGCGTTCAACCGTACTTTGGGGTCATGTTATTACCTCAGTGGTTTCATGTTTTATTTCCGTGGCAGTCATTATTGTGATTGCATTGATTATTGGATTTCGCAGTTCAGCCGGTATTTTAGAGTGGATGACTGCCGGCGGGTTGTTATTATTATTTACTTTAGCGATGACTTGGCTGGCAGTTATTTCCGGATTGCTTGCAAAAACAGCAGAGGGTGCTGCAGCATTTTCATATCCACTGATTTTCTTGCCATTTATTAGTTCAGCTTTTGTTCCAACCGCGTCAATGCCTTATGTGTTGCAGGTTTTTGCTGATAATCAGCCAATGACGATTATTGTCAATGCAGTGCGCAGTTTGTTAGCTAATCAGCCTGATATGTATATGATTTGGTTAGCTCTGGCGTGGTGCGCTGGATTATTAGTTGTAATATATGGATTAGCAATGTGGGTGTATAAGCGTAAATTGAAATAAGTTTATGCGTTGCAGTAGAGCAGGAAATATGAATATGGTATGATTGGATAAAGGAGAAGATATGATGAAAACTGAATTTAAATCTGTTGATCAATATATTGAAAATTGTCCGCCGGAGCAGCAAGCAGTGCTGCGTGAGGTGCGGAAGATTATTCATGATACTATTCCTGAGGCGCAAGAGAAGATTAGTTATGATATGCCAACCTTTGAATTGTTTGGCGGGAATGTTATTCATTTTGCTGCCAACAAGGCTCATTTGGGTATTTATCCCGGTGCGGCGGCAATAGTTGCTTTTGCTGAAAAATTATCAGTTTATAAGACAACTAAAGGAGCCATTCAGATTCCTTACACGGAGCCACTACCGAAGCAATTAATTGAAGAAATTACTGAATTTTGCGCGCATGAGCGCGAGGAGAAATATAAAAATAAAAAGCGATGAGCCGCGGGCTCATCGCTTTTTTCTTCTAAAATACGTCGCCAATATAGGTATTGGTTTCGAGCTTAGTAAAATCATATTCGGCCAGCTCAGCCACATCAGTGAAGTAGTGAGTCAAACTTTCAGAAATCATCAAGTTTAGTTTAGGTTCTTTTTCCTGAATGATAATGATTGGTTTTTTTGCAGCGTGGGCATAACCAATTTCATAAGCAGTGCCGCTATCAACATGGTCTTCCAGATAGTCAACAACTGCAACGACAACATCAGCATCATCAAGGTGAGAAATGTCGTTATTAAAAATAAAATCGCGCCAAGGCAGACTGCCATACTCTAAATCATCCGGATCAGCGAGGCGTGGTGAAAAATAGCCATCAACGGTTTCATTAGCATCGAGTGCCTGTTCCACCCGTTCAACCCGGGCAATTTGTTCCTCGCTGAAAAATGGACTTGCGAGATAAATATTTACCATTGTATCACTCCTATAATGTATTAGGTTTATTGTAACATAGACAGAAAAATTAAAAGTCGAAAATTGCGGAATGACAGGCGTTTTTTTAACATAATGTATACATAGACTTCCTCAGTTTATATTGTTATAATGAGGCTTGATAATTTTATGGGGGGGAAAATAATGAAAAATTATTTTCACAAATTTTTAGCAGCAATTATGTTGATTGGATTGACTGTGGGAAGCTTACAATTAGCAGTTTTCGCAACAACTGATAATAATGTTCAAACCACAACTACAAACGAACAAACAATATCAAGTGATAATAATATAGCGAGTATGGAGAATGAAATGAATGCTCGGGCACTTGATGCAGATGCAACTTTACCGGAAGTTATTACACCTAAAGTTTATACATCAAAAGACACTGCCCGGATTGGCGAGAAGATGATTTACTACTTAGATGGTTTATCATATCAAAGCAGCAGTGTAGGACTGACTGATATTGGCTATAATCACTTTACTGAGTATTGGGATAAGACAGCTGAAATTCAAAGTATTGTAATTCCGAGAGTAGAGGGAGAAATTGGCGGACAGGCGCGTGGTGTAACAATTACAGTCGGTGCTTTGGCTAGTGGATACAATCATATTAAACAGGAAACATTTATGCTCGGTGATGGTAAAAGTGAGATTGTTATCAGTCGGGATGAAATTCTTGCCTTTAATGAAGCCTATAACAATGGTATTTTCCCAGGGCAAATCCGAATTCACTTTACGCCGGTTGATGCCAGTGGTAATGAAATTTATTTTACACCAATGAATAAAATGATTGCTGATGGTCCAATTGAATTCCATTATACGGTAGTCGACGCTGCTGCCTATAATAACAATTATTATCAATTGTTTAGCGGTGAAATTGATTGGTATACAACCGACTTAACTAATCGTACCGGTGTTAATGTTGGCAGCTATCCTAAATATGAAACATCGGACCTTGTTGTAACAGCAAATAAATATGAAGATTTATTACCAGGTGAACTGATTGATCTTACTTTTACTATTACGAACAACAGTTCTATGCGCAATCGTTTATGGCTAGGCTTTGATGCTGAAGGTCTTATCTTAGAACGTCCAGAAACAAGTGCCTATATTAATCATGATTTTGATGCTACGAGCTGGTATGGCGATGCCAATAACTTTGATTTGCCGCTGTTCAAAAACGGCGCGTGGATTGATGTTAATCCGAGTGAAACGCATACGGTTACGCAAACCTTTAAAATTGCTGATGATTATACCGGAACAACAATTGATGTTCTGCCATATCTTTTTGTTAACAGCGCCAAAGTTGAGCGGGAATATGACCCAACGCTTACTTTGCAGTTAATAAACGACAATGGCTTAACAACTCCTGATGTGACTGACAATAATTCTAGCGAAAATAATGGTTCAGTCGTTTTACCGGAAACCGGAGTAAACCAAATTGAATGGTTACTTGCTGGTGCTGGTCTGTTATTAGCTGCTTCAGTACTGATTGTTATGAAACGTAAATAATGGAAGAAAAGACGAAAAAAGCCTCGCATAAAGCGAGGCTTTTTTTATCCCAACAAAATAGCTTTCTTGACTGAATCGAGTAGAGCACTTGAATATGTTCGAGATTTATCAGTTAATAAAGTATTAATTAATTTCAATAATTCCTCTTCACTGGTAGCTACTAAGGTGTAATTATCAACAGGCTCAGTGATATAATTAATATTTGTAGCATTTTCATTGGAAAAGTAAACGATATTATGTATTAGAACTTTTTCTTTGAGGGTCTGCTCAATAAGTTCTTTCAAGTCTTTTGAAGTTGTTCGAACTTGTTCAAAGGGATCGTCGTATGTCTGAATACTTATACTTTCGTGTTTGGCATATTCATTCTTTTTAATATTGAACACATAACCAAGTTTTGAAGAATGCTTTTTTTCAGGTAACTTAAAATCGTGGTTTTTACATAACGTATCAACGAGTATACCCCAATGCTGTGTATTTTCCTGTACACCGATTAGATTAGTTCCTCGCCAATTTTTGTTTTCAATAACAATAATTTTATTGTTAGAAATAATTAAATGGTCAATTTGTCGAAAATAATCATCTTTTGGAATTAAAACGTTGGTAAGTACTTTAATATAATCATAATTAGTATTGTTATGATACTCAGTGTATAAACGTTTGTGCGCTTTCAATTCAGCCTGATTAGTATTTACTTTACGCATATAATTTGTAAATTCTTCTCGCTGTTGCTGATAAAACAATTGCTGTGCACTAAGCTCGTTCTCATAGTGTTTGGTAATTCTTTCTTCTATGTTTTTTCTTTCTTTGCTGCTTTTGTATAAAAGTAAACTTAATACAATAAGCGTGATACTAACGATTAGTATAGCTAAAATTTCCATTCTATTCTTCCTTTCTATTTACCCCAAAAGAATTATATCAAAAATATTCAATTGTGAAAACAGAAATTTAATCTTAAAGAAAAAGCCTCGCATAAAGCGAGGCTTTTTTTATTTTTTATCAACCGGAATAATAATCGGAATAATCATTGGTTCACGGCCAAGTTGTTTTTGGGCAACATTTGAGAGTCCGCGAATGATTTGGTTTTTCAAAGCATTGATATCTTGTTGTTCAGCTTTGAAGAATTGATTCGTTAATTGTACGACTTTGTGAGTCATAGCTTTAATTAACGCTTCTGAGTCATTCACATAAACAAATCCTCGAGAGGTAATGTTTATCCGCGACGCTAATTTTTTGGCCTTCATATCTAATGGCACGACAACGCTGATAAGTCCAGATTCAGATAGTAACTTACGTTCATAGATAACGCTTTGGCCAATACCACCAATGCTGGTTCCGTCAACATAAACATCGTTTGCCTGAATAGTTCCGGCAAGACGTACTTTACCTTTGTTTAAGGCGATAACATCACCATTCTTGCAGATAAAGCAATTTTCTTTGGCAACACCACAATCAATTGCTGTTTTCATATGTAACTTCTGCATGCGGTATTCACCATGAACTGGCATGAAATATTTTGGTTTCATTAACCGTAACATTAATTTTTGCTCATCTTGAGTCGCATGACCTGAAGTATGGATATTGTTTTCTTTACCATGGATTACGGTTGCACCGGCACGATATAATAAGTTGATAACTTTATTAACGCTGTGCCCATTACCTGGAATAGGTGATGAAGAGAAGATAACTGTATCACCAGGAATGATTGAAACTTGTTTATGAGTTCCGTTAGCAATCCGTGAAAGCGCAGCTAATGCTTCACCTTGTGAACCGGTTGAAAGAATAGTAACTTCATTCTTTGGCAAACGATTGATTTCTTTTTCAGATACGAAAGTTCCCTCGGGGGCATGAACATAGCCAAGCCGCTGACCGATTTTAATAGCATTTTCCATACTGCGGCCAAAGACAGCAATCTTACGTCCCATCTTCACAGATGCTTCAACAATTTGTTGTACCCGGTAAGTATTCGAGGCAAAGGTTGCTACAATAACCCGGCCTTCCGCTTTACGGAAGTATTCAAAGATCCCTTTACCAACAGCTTTTTCACTGATAGTAAATCCGGGAACCTCACTATTGGTACTATCTGATAAAAGTAAAGTAACCCCTTTGGCACCCAAATGTGCCATTTTAGAAATGTTTGCCGGCCGACCGATTGGCGTAAAGTCAAATTTAAAGTCGCCGGTTTCAACGATGCGTCCATTAGGTGTTTCGATTTCAACACCATAAGCATCAGGAATACTGTGAGTTGTTTCGTAGAAAGAAACCTTCAAGTGTTCAAATGGAAGGACATCTTTTTCAGTAATCTCAATTATTTTCGTCTTCTTCAATAATTTGTGTTCTTCAAGTTTATTTTGAATTAATCCGGTAGCTAAGTGACCACTGTAAATAACAGGGATGTTCACTTGCTTAAGAAGGAAAGGGATTCCTCCGATATGGTCTTCGTGACCATGAGTTATAATTAAAGCTTTTATTTTTTCTTGGTTATCAATTAAGTATTGGAAATCAGGAATAACATAATCAATTCCTAATAAGTCATCGCCGGGAAACATAACTCCGGCATCAATGACAATTATTTCATCAGCATGCTGAATAACATAACAGTTTTTACCGACCTCGCCTAAACCACCAAGGGCAAAGACCGCGGTTTCATTTGGTTTTATAAATTTCATTTAGTATAAAACGCTCCTTTCAAATATATAGTTGTTTGTTCGGATTAAAAAAATGAACTTGAATAAATAATAAAAGATTGATAACTCTTTTCCTATTATACATACTTTTAGGCAAAATGTCTAAAAAATCAACATAAAAGCACCAAAAAGATTGATGTAAGCAATTTCAACTTTTGAAAGGCAAAATAAGACTTTTTATGCTATAATGATGGTACTAAAGCAGGAGGTACAGAAATGAACAAGTTAGACAACATAAAAATCGTCTTTTTTGATATTGATGATACGCTTACCGTGAAAAATATGGACAATTATTTACCACCAAGTGTTGCGGTTGCGTTAGAAAAATTGCAACAAAAAGGCATTGATATCGCCATTGCCAGCGGTCGTGCCAAATATGGTGTAATCGATGCAATACGGGCATTGAACTTTGACACTTTTGTCATGATTAACGGCAACTATGTTGAACACCATGGTGAAGTATTATACAGTAACCCGTTGCCAGTTGAAGAAATTGAACGATTCATTGCCTGGTGTAACGATAATGGTGTTGGGTACGGGTTTACCGGCAGCGAGGCCTGCGCCGTTTCAGAGCGAAGCGACTGGGTGATTGAATGTCTAGATCCAATATATTATAATGCCATTGTGGATGCGGAATTTTACCGAAAACATCCAGTTTACCAAATGTGGACTTTCTCCGATAAACCGCTCGAGGAGCTCATTCCAACGGACGAATTTCCCGATTTAAAATTCGTCCGTTGGCATCCTTACAGCATGGACGTATTCTCATCATTCGGTTCCAAAGCAAACGGTATTGATCAAGTACTCAAAAAGATGAACATTGATGCCAAAGATGCAATGGCGTTTGGTGATGAATTAAATGACCGCGAAATGTTTAAAAAAGTTGGTTTTGCAGTAGCAATGGGGGTTGCTCATCCGGAACTCGTTGAACTAGCCGACTTCCAAACCAAAAATGTTGAAGACGATGGGATTTTATATGCCTTGCAAACATTAGGAGTTATAGAATAATTATGAAAGAAGCAGAAAAACACGAATTGATGGTTATTGAACCAGAACCAAAATCGAAAGGGTTAATTCATGATGCTGTTGTCGGGTTGCTGACATTAGCACCACTTATTTTGATTGCCGTCGGTATCGGGTTTTTCATGCGTAATAAGGACAAAAAATAAACCGTGAACAGGGGAAAAGTAATAATGAAAAAAGATATAAAAGTGATGCTAACAAAAGCAGATGTTATTCATCAACTGCATGATGCTGGCATCGAGCAAGGCGATACGGTGCTATTGCATAGCTCATTAAGCGGAATTGGCTATGTTGTCGGTGCTGAACGTACTATCATTGAAGCCTTTTTAGAAGTATTGGGTGAAGCGGGAACGTTAATCACTCCGGCCCAAAACGGCTACGACAATGGTGATCCGCAATATTGGATGAATCCGCCGCTGCCGGAAGAATGGTGGCAGCCAGTCCGGGAAAACTTCCCGCCTTTTTGCTACTACTCACCAATTCGGGTAATGGGGCAGATGCCCAATTACCTGCACCGCCTGCCGGGGGTGCAGCGCAGCCTGCACCCGACGACCAGCTTTCTCGCCAAAGGCGCGAATGCAGAGCAGGTTTGCATGCAAAGCGAAATTTTCCCGATGTTCGGTAAAAATTCGCCGCTGGCAAAGATGTATAAGCTGGATGCGAAGATTGTGATGCTGGGAACTGATTATGAAACTTGTACGGCATTGCATTATGCTGAGGTGCTGAGCGGGGCAATCCCGACACAGCCAACCGGAATTGCCATCAATGTGCCGGCACCAACGATGCCATTATCATATGAGCATCCATTTGGGCTGGAAGACGATAGCGTTCCGGAGACGAAGTATGTGTTTACCGATGAATATTTGGCAGAGACGGATACTTTTGCTGCTCTTGGTGAAGCTTTTGAACTTGATTATGATGTGCACAAATCAATGCTTGGTGAGGCGTTGGTGAGGACGATTAAGATGCAGCCATTAATTGATTTTGCTGTTGATTGGTTGAGAGAACAATAAAAAGCGCGAGTCGTGGGCTCGCGCTTTTTTCTTTTATTCAGTATCAATAGCACCGCCGAGGTCAATTTCTTTGGCTCCCGGTACATGATGCAGTTGGTCTTGGCGGATGTGATCGAAGAAGAGTACACCATCAAGATGGTCAAGTTCGTGTTGGGCAACAATTGCTACGTAGTTGCGCAGGCGCACCGTTTGTTGCTTGCCATCAACATCAGTATATTCAATAGTAACCCGTGCATAACGCGGAACAACACCTTCAACTTCACGGTTGACTGAAAGGCAACCTTCGCCGCCTTTTAAGTATGCGCGTTCTTCGGAATGGCTGATAATTCGCGGGTTAATGAATTGGTAGCTGTGCATTTTACCGTTTTCATCTTCAGTATGCACGGCGCACATGCGCAACGGTACGTCGATTTGCGGTGCGGCAATGCCGACACTCTCGCGCAAATCGTATTTTTCAGCGATTTCTTCATCGTTGCTGTTAACAATATATTCTAATAAGTCATCAATGACTTTTTTATTTTCTGCTGATAATGGAAAAGGAACTTCATCACAAACGACCCGGATGTGGGGGTTGTATTCATCAATTATGTCTTTCATCAATAACATGGTCTCACCTCAAATGATTTTTTCAATAATTAGTATAGCATTTTTAGCTAAAACACTCAATCTTTATGGATGCGCTAGTTACTTTTTTTATAAAGCATGTTATAATATTAGAGATTAAAAGGGAGACATAAAATGGAACAAACAATGAAACAAAATGCGAAGCCTAAAGCGGCTAGAAAAAATAGAATTTCTTTAGTTCGGCGAATGGATTGGCCGTTGTTTTTTGCAATGACTTTTCTGCTCGTTTTCGGGGTAATTATGGTATATAGTGCCAGTATGTATAATGCATTGAATTTATATGGCGAGTCGCCTGACTACTTCTTCTTACGACAATTGATCTTTGTTATCGTTGGTTTTATTGGCTTCTTTCTTGTTATTAGGATCAATTATAAGTTATATAAAAAACATTATATATTGATAGCAGTTCTGGTTACATTGTTACTTCTGGTTACATTTTTATTTGAAGCCAAAAAGGGTTCGCAGCGCTGGATTCCATTGGGTTTGTTTGATTTGCAGCCGGCGGAGTTAGCAAAAATTGCGATTATTTTTGTTTGGGCGGCTACTTATGCAATCAAGGAAAAGTATTTGAATAAGCTAGCTAAGCGTAAGATGGCGATTCAAGAACGCGCGAAGCAAATGTTTTTGAATGTGTATATGATTCCGATTGGATTTACATTGTTGTATATGATTATTATGTTTATTCAATCTGATAATGGTTCGATGATAATTACGCTATTTTTGTCCGGTATTATTACTTTGGTCGCCGGGTTTAATCGAAAGATTAGTTTGTCAGTTTCCTTGATTGGTGTTTGTATTGCGGTTTTTGCGGTCTTTTTATTGTTCTTGATGTTTGATCATGCAACGATTGACAGTGGTAACTATGTTGTTGGTCGATTTACCGCCTGGGTAAATCCGTTTGAAGATTATAATGATAATGGCTATCAGCTGGTGAATTCCTATATTGCGCTGGCATTTGGTGGTCTTTTCGGTGATGGCTTAGGTGCCGGATTACAGAAACAAGGGTATTTACCGGATATCCATACTGACTTTATTTTAGCAAATGTTGGTGAAGAACTTGGTTATCTTGGTTTAATATTAGTCTTTGCTTTCTTCTGTTTGATTATTTGGCGCGGGGTAAAAATTGCGACCGAGTGTAAAGATAAGTTTGGCAAGCTCACTGCCTTTGGGATTACTTCGTTATTCTTTGTGCAAGCCTTTTGGAATGCTGCCGGGATAACCGGGGTATTACCATTGAAAGGATTAACTGCACCGTTAGTGAGTTATGGCGGTACCGCATTGCTGGTTATGATGGGAGCGCTAGCAATTCTGCAAAGTATTGCTATTCGTTCGAAGATAGCTCAGGAAAAAGAGGCTAAGGCGATGGCCAGACGAGAAAAAGAAATGGAAGCACGGGCGGCGCAGTTGGCCGCAGAGCCGGTGTAGAGGTGGCATAGACGATGCAGGAAAATGAGTTGTTTCAAGCAGTTGATCATATTGCACCAGCGATAAAGAAGCTGGATGTATATCAGACTTTTATTGAACTTGATAAAAAAGTACAGCAAGAGCCGGAACTTTTGGAATTGCTGGCATTATATAATGGCGTTCAGGAACAGCATACCGAGAACGTGATGAAATATGGCCGTCATCATCCTGATAATAAGGATCTACGGCAGCAGATGGTTGCGTATAAAACCCGGATTGACGGGTTTTCCGATTTTAAGTTGTACCAAAAATGTGCTCGGGAATTACAAAAAATTCTTGATGAAGTTGCTGATATGATGAATCAGCTTTTTCCGAGTGAGCAGGCAAAATCTTGTGGCAGTTCATGTACTTGCCATACTAAATAAGGGGCGATTATTTTGCGGATTATTTCCGGTTCCCATAAGGGGCGGCCAATACAGACAATAAGCGGGAACAATACTCGACCGACAACCGATAAGGTTCGTGAAGCAATCTTTAATGCACTAGGGCAATATTTTGATGGCGGTATGTCATTGGATCTATTTGCCGGCAGCGGGGCATTGTCATTTGAAGGGATTAGCCGTGGCATCGAACATGCGGTCTTGATTGATAATTTTCCTTTGGCAATTAAGAATCTGTATAAGAATGCTGAAAGCTTGCAAATGCAAGAGCAAGTGGAGATCTATCGTAATGATGCGATGCGTGCATTAAAGCGGCTGGCGAAAGATGAGCGGCAGTTTGCGATGATATATATTGATCCGCCATATAAAAATGATTGGATTGATACCATTCTGGCAATTATCAAGGATAATAATTTGCTGACTGATGATGGCTTGATTTTGCTTGAAACCGGCAGTGAAACGAAATATAAAGATAATCCGAACGGATATCTTTGTGAATATGATCGCCAATATGGTGAAACCCGCATTCAGATATTGAAGAAAATGGAGACGAGTGTATGAGAATAGCAATTTATCCCGGAAGTTTTGACCCAATAACGAATGGTCATCTAGATATTTTGGAAAGAACAGCAGCAATTTTTGATAAAGTGTATGTGGTGTTGCTGGAAAATCCACAAAAGAAAACTTTTTTTAGCTTAGATGAGCGGATGGATTTAATTCGTACTTCAGTTGCTGGCCTTAGCAATGTTGAGGTTGCCAGTTTTGAAGGTCTGGTTGTTAATTGTGCTAAGCATTTTGGCGCTCAAGTATTAATCCGTGGCTTGCGTGCAGTTACTGACTTTGAGTATGAGCTGCAAATGGCGGCGATTAATAAAACTTTAGACAATGAAGTAGAAACCTTTTTCTTAATGACCAATGCTGAATTCTCTTTCTTGAGTTCAAGCTTAGTGAAGGAAGTTGCTTACTTCGGCGGCGAAGTGAAGAAGTTGGTGCCGGCGCATGTTAAGGCGGCGTTAACAGCAAAAATGAGTGAGCGGAGGGCGACAGAATAATGAACATGAATAAAACTTTATCGAAAATAAGTATTAATCATGTCCAACTAAAATGGATAGCAGCGATTACGATGTTAATCGACCATATTGGCGTCGTTTTTAACGGACCGATATGGTTACAAATCATCGGCCGGCTTTCGTTCCCGATTTTTGCTTTCTGTATTGCTCAAGGATATGTTCACACTCGTGATATTAAACAATATATGCTGCGGATGCTTGGTTTTGGCATGGGTATGCAGCTGCTCTTGATTTTGTTTACCTGGATTACCCGGACGACATTACCAACCAGTACCTTTAATATCTTTATTACCTTGTCATTTGGTTTGGCGGCTATTTGGTTCTATGACTTAATTCCGAATAAGATTATGGCTTTAGCGGTTATCTTCTTTGGTGGTATTCTAGCCGATGTGATGCCAATCGACTATGGTGCATATGGTATTTTCATGATTGTAGCTTTCTACATTTTCCGCGACAGTAAGCCGAAAATGGCGATTGCCATGGTAGTGCTTAACCTTTTACTCTCGTTGAGCTTATTGTTTGGCAGCTTTATTCCCAGTCAGGCACTGGCGCAATTCTTTACTATTAATGCTAACATTCAATGGTTTTCATTGTTAGCTTTGATTCCAATCTTTCTATATAATGGTGAGCTTGGCAAGCACGAGATGAAGTATTTCTTCTATATATTTTATCCGGCGCATTTGATTATTTTGTATGTCTTAGCTATTGTTTTGCGATCAATTTCATTCTAGAGTAATTTGGTAATGGCCGAATCTATAAGATTCGGCCATTACTTTTTTTTATTAACCTGACAGACAGTTGTCAAAACTTGTTGCTATACTGTAGAGGAAAGGTGGTTATAACAATGAGTTATGAAATTATAGAAGTAAAAGAAATGCGGATTGCCGGAAAAAAAGTGCGGGCGGCAAACAATAATCCTGAGTCAATGGCACAGATTGGCAACTTATGGTATGAATTTGCTGACTTTGGACCGAAGATTCATGGTACAATGGATGCAGAAAGATATGGTGTATATTTTGATTTTGCTGGTGACTATCATGAGCCGGCAAGCTTGGAATATGATTTGTTGGCAGGGCTGGAAGTTGCTCCTGATGCAACAATTACTGATGAATTTACTGAGGTGACAATCGTTGCCGGCAAGTATGCTAAATTTACTATGGTTGGTAATCCGATGGTTGCGCCAGCACAGTTGTGGCAAGAGATTTGGGCGACGGAATTAGACCGGGTTTGTGTTAGTGATTTTGAGAAATATCATTTTAGTGGTGATATGGAAAAGGTGCTTATCGAGATTTATATTGGAATAAAATAAACTTAGAGGTATTTGATTCAACAGAGGGAGTAGATTATGCGTTTTAATCGAATGATGGCAATCGTGTTATTGCTGGTGAGTAAAAGAAAAATTACCATTCAGGCTTTGGCTGACTTTCTGGAAGTCTCGCCACGCACGATTTATCGTGATTTAGAGGCACTTGATTATGCCGGGGTGCCGATTATTTCAACTCCGGGGTATAATGGTGGTATCAGTATTGTTGATAGTTACTATTTAGATAAACAGCTTTTTTCATCATTGGATTTTAAATATGTTCTGCTCTCTTTGTATCGGTTGAATATTCAAAACGACAATAATAAAAATGAACTTGTCAGTAAATTACAATTGCTTTTTGATGAGGATGAGTTGCGTCAGATTGAACATCATGCTCGGCAGGTGGTGGTTGATTTTAGTGATTGGCAGGGGATAAAAACCGATGATGCCCGCTTTATGCTCATCCAGGAAGCGATTCAAAGTCATCATAAAATTGCTTTCACTTATACAAAACATAATGGTGATAAAAAGCACCGCCATGTTGAACCATATCAATTACTTTTCAAATCTGGACGATGGTATCTCCACGCCGTGGATGATACCATCGCTAAGTTCTTCTTACTCGAAAGAATAAAGGATGTTGAGCTAAAGGAACGTTTTGTCCCAGATGCTGAAAACTATCAACAGGATTTTTATTGGCAAAGTGATCAGCTCATTGAATTTGTTTTACGCATAGACCGCTCAGTTTTGCACATTTTTGATGCATGGCAACATGTTGATGTGCTTGAAGAGGGTGAAGACTGGTTGCGATTAAAGATTATTATGGAAGATAATCATTGGTTGGAAACTTTTATTCTTGGGCTCGGTGAAATGGCAAAAGTCGAAAGTCCTCAAGCTTTGGTTGAGCGAATTAGCACCAGAGTTAATGGACTCTATAAAAATTATTTTTAGGAGGATGTATTATGGCTAGACCTACAACTAAAACTGATTTATTACGGATGGCAGAGGAAAATTATGCAGCACTGATGGATTTGGTAGAAAGTTTTTCGGCAGAGGAGCAAGAGGGAACGTTTCCGTTTGAGGATCGTGACCGCAATGTTCGCGATGTACTGGCGCACTTATATGAGTGGCAGCTCATGATGGAGATTTGGTATACTGATGGCATGGCTGGCAGAACACCGGTTACGCCGGCACCAGGCTACACTTGGAAAACGACACCCGAGTTGAATCAAGTTATTTGGCAGAAATATCAAGACACATCATTGCCGGAAATTAAAAAATTACTGGCAACAAGTCACAAGAAAATGTTGAAGATGATTGAAAAGCATACGAATGAAGAATTATTTGCGCGTAAACAATATGGTTGGACTAAAACCACAACTCTAGGCGCTTACTTTGTTTCATCTACATCAAGTCATTACGATTGGGCGATGAAGAAATTGAAGAAGTATAGAAAAAGCTTAAAATAAAAAAACAATGACAGTAAGGAGAACACGAAGTGCAAATAAGTGTGAAAGAAGTAAATAATATGCGATGCGCAATAGTGCAGAGTACGGAACCGATTATCAATGACAGCCAGAGTGCTTTGGATATAATGATGAGCATTAGATATGAGGATAATTGTGATTGCATTGTGGTGAATAAAGAAGCATTTGCTGAGCAATTTTTTGTATTGAGCAGCGGTATTGCTGGTGAGATCTTGCAGAAAATTGTTAATTATCATTTTCAGTTAGCAATTGTTGGTGATTTCAGCGAAATCACCAGCAAACCATTGCAGGATTTTATTTATGAAAGCAATCAAGGTAAGACTATCTTTTTTGTTGCTGATACTGATGAGGCACTGGATAAATTGAAAAACCGGTAGAAGCTTTAGTTTCTGCCGGTTTTGTTTTGGGTTTTATTCAGGGATGGTGATAAAGGCCAGCATTCGGCCGGCAGCTTTGTGTTCACGGCGATATGAGTAGAAGAGTTCGCTGTCAGCAAAGGTACAATAGTTGCTAATCTGGATGTTTGCTGAAGGAATGCCGATATCCGTTGCTTGGTTGTAGTTGAGCATGCGGGTGTCAATGGTGTATTTGTCTGGTGCAATTTGGCGGACGAAATCCATTGATTCAGGTGTTTCCATGCTTTTTATTTGTTCAATGACATCATTACCAACTTCGTAATAAGATTGTGATATGCATGGGCCAATAGCTACACGGATATCAGCAGGTGGAATGTTTTCTTTTTCTATCCATATTTTTAGAATTTTACGGGTGATTTCACCAGTAGTACCGCGCCAACCGGCATGGGCAACGCCAATCATTTTATGTTTTGGTGCATAGAACCAAACCGGGGTGCAATCTGCATGTATTGTTGCCAGAACAATGCCAGGAATGTTTGTATAGAAGCCATCAGTATCAGGGATGCCGTCTTCATATTGAAGGGCGCCACGGCCACGGTCGGCAGCGGTGATTTTTCTGATATTGGTGCTGTGGGTTTGCTGAGCAAATACCCAGGTATTGAGCGGTTGTTTGATTGTTGCCGCTAGTTGTTCGCGTAAGTGAACGACGGTTTGGTCGTCAATATCAGTGCGGAAACCAAGATCGCCGATGAGCTTGGTTGTGAATCCGGCGATGACCGGTTGCCAGCCGGGTAGGCACAGGAGTGAGTCTTGCAGTTGAAATGCTTCCATAGTAGTATTGCGTCCTTTCAATTAAAGTTTTTTTATAGTTTGAATAGTTGCTTCATCCGGAGTTACATAAAGTGTTTTTTGGTCAGTGTAGATGACAAATCCGGGTTTAGCGCCGTTAGGTTTATGAACATGGCTAATGAGGGTGTAGTCAACAGCGACATTAGCTGAGTTTTTTGATTTTGAATAATATGCTGCAAGCAATGCTGCGGTTTGTAAAGTTTCATCGCTGACAACGCTGCTGCAGATAACAACATGACTTCCAGGAATATCTTTGGCGTGGAGCCAAGTGTAAGTTTTACGGCCTTTTTTAAAAGTAACCATATCATTTTGTAAGTTGTTTTTACCGACTAGAATCATCGTTCCATCCGGGCTTTCGTAGCTATCAATCAGAGCTTTTGCCGGACGCTCTTTGCGTTTACTGACTTGTGGACGTAAATAACCGCCAAGTTCTAGTTCTTGGCGAATTTCATGGATATTTTGCGTAGTTGCAATGCTGATATTTTGGGCAACTTCTTCAAAGTAGTCAATTTCACCTTGGGTTAATTCAATTTGTTCGGCAAGTTTAATTTGTGCGGTTTTAGCTTTGTTATAGCGTTTGAAATAATTATTGGCATTTACAGTACCATTTTTGGCCGGATCTAAGTCAATTGTTATCGGAGCTAAATCTGGGTCGAAATAATTATCAACAGTAATTGTTTTGAGACCAGTTTGCAGTTGATGTAAGTTACTCAGTAACAAATTTCCCTTTTGTTGTAAAATATCAGCATTTTGAGCTTCTTGCTGTTCTTTGGTTAATTTTTTTAATTTTTGTTGGTTCTTAGTTATTTGATTCTGCACAAAGGCAGCAATATTTTTAGTTTGCTCGCGAATGCGGTCGGCTTCAGCCAGATGCAGGTAGTAATAATCAAGCAGTTCGCTCAGTGTAGCGAAGGCTTGATAACTTTCTCCCAAATGCTCCAAAGGTAAAAAACTGAAGTAGCTTTTACCTTTAGCTGTGGTAATTGTTGGCTCGGGGGTGTTGGCAGCATCAAGAACACTCCGTAGATTTTGTCGGTAGGCAATTTCTTGTGCTAACAATCCGGAAATACCTTCATAAGTCTGACCGATAGTAGTATAATCCATAGCAGCAAGTTCGGTAAACGGATTAAGTTTGCCAGAAGCGGGTGGCGCTGTATAAGCGAGCCGTGGTAGGACCGGACGGGTGTTTTCATCAATAGTTAGATGTTTAATGGCATCAATAATCATATTGTTTTGGTCAAGGAGAATAATGTTGCTGTGCCGTCCCATGATTTCCAGTACCAAAGTATATTTGATTCGGTCACCTAAATCATTGGTATTACGAAACTCAATATGCAAAATTCGGTCGTTACCAATTTGCTTGAAACTTTCAATAGTCGCACCGTCAAGATACTTTCTCAACACCACACAAAACATCGGTGGTTCTTGCGGATTTTGCGGGATATTGGTGGTTTCTTGAATCCGGGCATAAATTGAATGGGCACTGCATAATAACCGCGCACTGCGATTAAAATGGCGAACCGCAAAAATAACCTCTCTGGTTGAAGGTTGATGAATTTTAGTTATTCTTGCGCCAACGAGCGGCTCAAGTTCTCGAATCATGCTGTGTAAAAAAAGTCCGTCAAATGCCATGTTTCCGCATCCTTTATTTCAAATTTGTATATTCATTATAGCATAAA
Organism: Culicoidibacter larvae; assembly: GCF_005771635.1. Classification (GTDB taxonomy): domain Bacteria; phylum Bacillota_I; class Bacilli_A; order Culicoidibacterales; family Culicoidibacteraceae; genus Culicoidibacter; species Culicoidibacter larvae. The sequence continues at coordinate 98,261 of NZ_VBWP01000008.1, forward strand.
CTGCTTCCTTGGTGGGGGAGAATGTGGGTGGAGTGATTTTCGGTTCAGACTCTTGACAAACGTCGCGCCCGTAAGAAGTACCCTTGGGGTGCAATTCCATAAAAATCAGCAAAAATTGTTCGGTCACGTATGTTTAGATACGCTCGCTCACAATTTTTGCTGATTTTTTGAAATTTCAATCGTTTTCAATTAAGTCATGTTTTTGTTGTTGCATTCACGCTGGAAACATCAAACTTCAAGCTGATATTTTTCGAACTTTATTGAAAAGATATGGTTATCGTTGTATAATAATGTATATTATATATGAGAAATGGTGTGTTTTATGTCGAGAGGTATTTTATTCGTGCTATCCGGGCCTAGCGGGGTTGGGAAAGGGACGGTTCGTTCTGCGTTGTTTGAACGTGATAATCATAAGCTTATTTATTCTATTTCGGCGACAACGAGACTGCCACGGGCAGGTGAAGTTGACGGTGTTGATTACTTTTTCAAGACTCGTGATGAGTTTGAAGCAATGATCAATAACAGTGAGTTTATTGAGTATGCTGAGTTTGTCGGCAACTATTATGGAACACCAAAAAAATATGTTGAGGATCAGTTAGCTGCCGGGCAAGATGTTATTTTGGAGATTGAAGTTCAAGGTGCAGCACAGGTACATAAAATGTTTACCGATGCGGTCTTTATTTTCTTGGCGCCGCCAAGTTTAAAGGAATTGCGTAAGCGTCTGGAAGGACGCGGAACGGAAGAGGACGATGTAATTGCCGGACGTTTGGAAACAGCAATCCGGGAGATTATTTTAATGTCAGAATATGATTATGCAGTTATTAATGATGATGTTCAAACTGCCGTCGATAAGATTCAGACAATTATTCAGGCTGAGCATTATCGAGTGAAATATATCGAGGATTCATTGAAAAATAAAATTTTATTAGATACTTTGGGAGGAAATTAATTATGTTAGAACCATCAATTGATATTTTATTGAAAAAGGTTGGGTCAAAATTTGAGTTGGCAATCATTGCTGCTAAGCGTGCACGTCAATTACAATTACATCCGGAATCATTTAAGTTAGAGGAATCAAAACAAAAAGATACTTATATTGGCGAGGCTTTAGAAGAGCTGGAAGCAGATTTAATTAATTTTCACCACAGTATGTAATTTTTTTATAAGGTTTTAAAACAGCAGGACTTTAGGTCCTGCTGTTTTTGTTTTTCTCTATAGAAAAGAGGCAGAAGTATGATAAAATAGGAGAGAAGTATTTTAGAAGGCGGTGAGTGTATGCGTACGGTAGAAGTTATTGTTGATGTTCCGGCACATCAGACTAATCAGACTTATGATTATTTGATTCAAGAGGGACAGCGGGTAGAAGTTGGCATGCGGGTACATGTGCCGTTTGGTAATCGCAATGTTGAGGGGTTTGTGCTTGGTATTAAGGAAGATGCTCAGGAAGCAGATTTTAAGTTTGCTTTAAAGCCAGTGTATGCGGTTTTAGATGAGGAGCCAGTGCTGACGCATGAGTTAATTGAGTTAGCTAAATACATGTGTGAGCAGACGGCAAGTTTTATGATTAATGCCTTGCAGACAATTTTGCCGGCGGCGCTAAAGGTTGGCCGCAAGCAAGCGGTAAAAGTGAAAACACAAGAGATGGTTGTCCGTGTTATTGACGGTGTGGTACAGCCGAAGGCGAAAAAGCAATTTGAAGCAGTTGAGTTTTTGCTGGGGCAACGGTTGCCGTATTCGGCGACGGAACTGCGTAAGCAGTTCTCGGCACCGATTGTGCAAAGTTTATTGCAAAAAGGTGCGATTGTGACTGAGGAGCAAGAGGTCTTGCGTTCGGTGTACAATTCCTCAGTGTATGAGGAGTATGTGAAACAGCCGTTGACGGCAGCGCAGCAAGTTGCTTTTGATGCGATTAGTGCTGGTCGCGAAAGCGGGCAGGCGATGCTGTTACATGGGGTGACCGGAAGCGGGAAGACCGAGGTGTACATGCAGCAGATTGAAGCAGTGGTTGCCAGTGGCAAGCAGGCGATTGTGCTGGTGCCGGAGATTGCTTTGACGCCACAGATGGTGCAACGTTTTGTTGGACGTTTTGGTGAGGCTGTAGCAGTATTGCATAGTCGTTTGTCGAATGGTGAGCGCTTTGATCAGTGGCGTTTGATTGAGCGTGGTGAAGTGAAGATTGTTGTTGGTACCCGGTCAGCTATTTTTGCACCGCTGACTGATATTGGTTTGATTGTTATTGATGAAGAACATGATAGTAGTTATAAGCAAGAAAATATGCCGGCTTATGATACTCGGGAAATGGCGCTTTGGCGTGCTGACTTCCACCATTGTTCGGTTATTTTTTCAAGTGCAACGCCAAGTTTGGAAACCTATGCGCGAGCTCAGGTTGACCGGTATTTATATGTTGGCATCCATGAACGTATTGCCGGGTTGATGATGCCGGAAGTGAAAGTTATTGATATGCGGGAAGAGCTGCACGCGAAGAACCTCTCGATGTTCTCGCGGGATTTATTGGCAGCAATTCGTGACCGGTTGGATAAGAAAGAACAGATTATTTTATTGTTTAATCGTCGTGGATATGCAACTTTTGTAAAATGTCGTGAGTGCGGGTATGTTGTTGAATGTCCGAACTGTGATATTTCGCTGACTTATCACAAGACTTCAAATAAATTACATTGCCATTATTGTGAACATCAGGAACCATTACCACAAACTTGTCCAAATTGTACGAGTCCATATATTAAACTTTTTGGTCAAGGCACGCAACGTCTGACAGAGGCATTGCAGCAAGAGTTTCCTGATGCCCGAATTTTACGTATGGATCGTGATACGACTTCGCAAAAAGGGTCGCATCAGGCAATTTTTGATACGTTCAGTAATTTAGAGGCGGACATATTGGTCGGCACACAGATGATTGCTAAGGGTCTTGATTTTCCAAATGTGACTTTGGTTGGTGTTTTAGCTGCTGATCAGACACTCAATTTTCCGGATTTTCGTGCCAGTGAACGAGCATTTCAATTGTTGACTCAGGTGAGCGGCCGGGCCGGGCGTCAACGGGCCGGAACAGCGATTATTCAGACGTATATGCCGGATCATTATGCGATTCAATTTGCGGCGAAACATGATTATCAAGGTTTTTATCAGGAAGAGATGAAGATTCGCAAACAGCATTACTATCCGCCATACTGCCATGTTAGTAGCCTGAAAGCCACCGCGGCTTCTGCCAAGGAGGCTTACGACCTTTTGTTTGCGATTTATCAAGAGTTTAAGGATGATGAGGCAATTCAAATTTATAAGCCGGTTCCGGCATTGATTGCACGGGTGAATAATCAGTATACGTATCAGTGTTTGCTGAAATATAAGGACAAGAAGCATACTTTGGCGCGATTGTATGACCTGCAGCAGAAGTATTATAAACATAATAAAGTGAGTCTTTCAATATCAGTATAATGGAGGTTAAAGGATGTCAAAGAGAGTTATTTTAATGGGTACACCGGATTTTGCCGCGCATATTTTTGAGCGGTTTATTAATGAGGCGGGTTATGAGGTGATAAGTGTAATCACCCAACCGGATAAGCCGGTCGGGCGAAAGCGTGAAATTAAGCCTACGCCAGTTAAGGCAGTAGCAATGCAACATGGTATTCCGGTATTACAGCCGGAAAAAGTTCGTGATATTGCAGATGAGATTGCGGCTTTGCAACCGGATTTAATTATTACTGCTGCATACGGACAATTAGTGCCTCAAACAATCCTCGATATTCCGGCTTTTGGCTGCATTAATGTGCATGCATCTTTACTGCCGAAGTATCGTGGCGGGGCGCCAATTCACTGGTCAATTATTAATGGTGAAGCGGAAACCGGAATTACTATTATGTATATGGAGAAGCGTTTGGATGCCGGCGATATGTTGAGTGTTATAAAAACACCTATTAATGATGATGATACTTTAGGCAGCCTTTATGAGCGCTTGACTGAGCTTGGTGGCGATTTACTATTAGCAACTGTACCAAAGCTATTTGCCGGTGAGTTGGTTGCAGAAAAGCAAGATGATAGTGCTATGACCTTGGCACCAAATATTCAGAGTGAACATCAGCGGCTTGATTGGCACGCGGGGGCGCGGGCTTGTTTTAACCGCATTCGCGGCTTAAATCCGGCGCCCGGGGCGTTCACAACGCTGCATAATAAGCGGATGAAGCTTTGGGCGAGTCAGTTGACTGGCGAGGCAACAGCGGAAGCGGCGGGGAGTATTGTTGGTACCGATAGCAATGGGATTTTGGTTGCTTGTGGCGATAGACAGATGCTTTGTATTACTGAGTTGCAGTATGAGGGCAAAGGCCGAATGAAGGCGCTAGATTTTTATAACGGGAATCGTGATATGTTGGAAGGTGCGCATTTTGAGTAAACAAAAAGCGAGTCAGGCAAGGAAGGTTGCCTTTGAAGTGCTTGATGCGGTATTCCGTCAAGGTGCTTATTCCAATATTGCTTTAAATCAAGCTCTTTCAGCTGGGGATTTTTCAGTGAGTGAGCGTGGTTTAATTACTGAGATTGTATATGGAGTTTTGCAGCATAAGTTATTGTTGGATTATTATTTAGCACCGTTTATTGATAAGAAACTACCGAAAAAGTGGATGTTGCCATTGCTTGAGAGCGCAGTTTACCAATTAGTTTTTTTGGATAAGGTGCCGAGCTATGCGGTGTTGAATGAAACAATTGATATTGCTAAGCGCAAAGGTGGTAGCTTTATCGGTAAAATGGTTACAGCCATTTTACGTAACTTTGAACGTAATGAGCGACCTAGTTTGGAGCATTTGCCGGATAATGAGCGTTTAAGTGTTGCGACTTCGCATCCGCTTTGGTTGGTTGATTTTTTGTTGAAGCAATACCCAATGACGGTGGTTGAGCCGCTTTTAGAGCAGAATAATTTGCCACCATTAAGAGTGGCGCGGATAAATCATCTGAAAACGGGTGATTTGAGCGTATTTGATGCCGGACCAATTGCTGGCAGTGTTACCTTGAACAGAGGCAACATTGCCCATACAGAAGCTTATAATGCCGGTTTGGTTGCTATCCAGGATTTAAGCAGTCAGCATGTTGCGCCGATGTTGGCACCACTTGAAGGTGAGCGCATTCTTGATATGTGTGCAGCTCCTGGCGGAAAAACTATGCATATTGCTGATTTAATGAAGAATACCGGTGAGATTATTGCCAATGATCTTCATGAACACAAACTTGAATTGATGAGAGAAGCTGCCGAGCGCTTGGGTGTTACCAATGTAACATTCAGTAATTATGATGCTTTAGAGTTGCCGAAGGTGTTTGAAGCGGGAGCGTTTGATCGAATTCTGCTTGATGCGCCATGCAGCGGATTAGGGGTTATTCGCCGTAAACCGGATTTGCGTTATCGTATCAGCAAGGCGGATTTGGATAGTTTGGTTGGTTTGCAGGCTGAGCTTTTAACAACTGCATGGCAGTTACTAAAAGCCGGAGGAACGCTAGTTTATAGTACATGTACAATTAATCACTTTGAAAATCAAGATCAGGTACAGGCTTTTCTGGCAGCACATCAAGATGCTGAATTAGAAGCGGAAATTGACTTTGCCGAGAGTAAAGAGAGTGATGGCTTTTATATTGCTAAGATGAAAAAGCACTGATATAAAGAAAGGCGGCACTGAAATGGAAGAAGAACTACTAGAGGTATACCGCGAACTGGCAACAACGCTTGATGCATTGTTACCAGTAGCGTGGAATCGGATATATTTATATGCGGAGGTGGAAGGTGAGCGTGGCAGTATTGATTTATCTGTGTTAAATAAGAACTCAGAATTAATTGCTTTAGTTGATTATCCTGAGTGGCTTGAGCAAGAACATGATCAGCATGAGTGGTCAGATTTACCTTTATATGTACAGGAACTGCAAACGATTTTTGAGCGCTATCAAGAGCTTGAGTTTACTTCCTTTTTCTTTTGTTTAGGTAGCCGGGGCGAGCTCGGGATTGAATTTGGTTATCAGTCATTTAGTGATGATTATCAATTGTTTCGTGAACGGATGGGTAGTTTTATTGATAAATATGCTGAAGAGGTGTAAATGTTGTTTACAAGCCAACAGTGTTTATGATAAAATAGCTAAGTATGAAAAAACAGGTTCCGCTGCATATATTTGTATGAACGTGTCGCAGAAGGAGTTGAAAAATAATGCAAGAGTTATTAAGAAAAGTGACTGAATCACAAATTAAGACTGACTTACCAAGCTTTAAAGCTGGGGACACTATCCGTGTTCACGTGCGAATTAAAGAGGGTAGTCGTGAGCGTATCCAAGTATTCGAAGGTGTTGTTATTAAGCGCCAAGGATCAGGAATCAGTTCAAACGTTGTTGTACGTAAAATTTCTTCAGGTGTTGGAGTTGAACGTACTTTCCCGGTACATTCACCAAAAATCGCTGAGATTGAAGTGTTACGTCGTGGACGCGTTCGTCGTGCTAGACTTTACTACTTACGTAATTTACGTGGTAAAGCTGCTCGTATTCGTGAAATTCGATAATTATTTAGTTAAAAAAACAAGCCCTAAACAAGGGCTTGTTTTTTTGCTTTTAATAGATATCATGAAATAGTCACAATATATTTCGGCTTTTTTACTAAAAGTATGGGGGATTTTATTATTTTTAAGTGTGAAGAGCTATACTTTAGCCGTTTTTTTTATTATAATGATTACAGATACTTAAATTGTGAAAGTAGATGAACTGATAGATGGAGAAGAAACCCTCGCTGGCAAAACGGATTGCCGTTTCAGCTGCTAAATTATTTGGCTGGCTATGTATAATTTTTTCGATAACGTTATTATTAAATGCGTTTGTTTTTTCTGTTGCAATGGTTGAGGGCATTTCAATGGAGCCGACACTTGTTGATGGTGAACGACTGATTTTAGATCGGATTTCATACCGCTTTACTAATCCATCTCGTTTTGATATTGTTGTTATTGATCCGGATAGTGACCGGATTCCCGAAGGTGAATTAATTATTAAGCGGGTAATCGGATTGCCGGGTGAGAAAGTGGCTTTCCGGGGAAATCAGCTTTATGTTGATAATGAACTCGTTGCGGAAGATTTTATTGTTGATCCGGTTAACCAATATACCAATGATTTCACTGTGGCACAAATTCCCGGTAATGGAGGTAACTCAATTATTCCGGAAGGATATTATTTAGTTTTGGGGGATAATCGGACTCATTCTGTTGATAGCCGGCAGATTGGTTTAGTTCCTAAAGAACAAATTCTGGGTAAGGCAGCATTTTCTATCTGGCCTATTGATAAAATTCAGTTTCTGACAGTAAAACCGGAAGATATAAATGAGCTTTAAGCTTTTAAAGGTAATATTTCGAGCATAAATTGCAATTTATGCTCTTTTTTTATACAATAGATACGAGACAAAATCCGCAAGTTACTTAAGATTGTTGCTGGGTTTTACTAGAATATTGGAGATTTATTATGAAGCAAATTCAATGGTTCCCAGGACATATGTCCAAAGCCAGCCGTGAAATAAAAGAAAAAATACAACTTGTAGACATTGTATGTGAACTTGTTGACGCCCGCAGTCCGCTGGCATCAAGAAATCCGGTTATTGATGATATCGTCGGGGTTCGCCCAAGAATTGTTATTTTAACGAAAACAGATTTAGCTGATGAGCGCAAAACACGATTGTGGCATCAATATTTTGCTGACCATGCAATTCCGACCTTTGACTTTGATGTTAATAAGAGATTTAATCTAAAAGCTTTTGTTGATAGCTTGCAACAAATTTTAAGTGAAAAGTTTGCTAAAGAGAAAGCACAAGGAAGAAAACCACGTGCGATTCGGATGATGATAGTTGGTATTCCTAATGTAGGTAAATCAACCTTTATTAATAAAATTGCCGGCAGAAAAGCGGCAACTGTTGGGAATAAACCAGGCGTTACCAAAGCTCAACAATGGATTCGCTTGCATCAGCAGCTTGAATTGCTGGATACACCTGGTATTTTGTGGCCTAAGTTTGAAGACCAATCGGTAGGATTAAAGTTAGCATTATTGGGAACAATAAAAGACGACATCTTACCGTTAGAAACAATTGCCGAATACGGATTAACGTTTATGCGTGATAATTATCCGAATCAATTGGTGGAACGTTATGGTGAAGCCGGAATATCAGCTGATTTCATTGAACAATTGGATAGTATTGCCAAGATGCGCAATAGTATTGGTCGCGGTGGTGAAACTGATTATCATAAGATTTATCAATTTTTCTTACATGATATTCGTAATGGTGCTCTGGGGTGCTTAACTTTGGAAGTGCCGGAAGAGGTAACTGCGGATGAAGCCTAAAAATGATATGCTGGAGTTTGAACGTGGTGCATATACCGGCGGACATTTATTTGTTGCCGGCACTGATGAAGCAGGACGGGGACCGTTGGCAGGTCCAGTAGTTGCGGCGGCGGTCATCTTGCCAGTCAATTTTGAGCTGGAAGGATTAAATGATTCAAAACAATTATCAGCAAAAAAGCTGGTTCATTTTTATGGCGAGATTCAAAAGCAGGCGATTGCTATTGGTGTAAGTATAGTTGATGTTGAGACGATTGATAAGATTAATATTTATCAAGCAGCAAAACAGGCGATGGTTGAAGCGGTTAGCCAGCTTTCAACACAGCCGACATATATTTTGAGTGATGCGATGCCGTTTTCATATGATGATGCTATTGTTGAACCGATTATTAAGGGTGATCAGCGGAGTATTAGTGTAGCGGCTGCCAGTGTGGTTGCTAAAGTAACTCGCGATCAATTAATGTGTATGTATGATTTAGAATATCCTGAGTATGGTTTTGCAGCACATAAAGGCTATGGGACAAAAGCTCATTTACTGGCACTTGAAACTTATGGAGTGACACCGATACATCGTAAAACATTTGCGCCGGTGAAGAAGCTTATTGATGGTCAATTACATTTTGATGTATAGGGGTGAAGATGACGATGAAAGTCAGCGAATTAATTAGTATGGCAGCACCGACGAAAGTCGTTGCTGCCACAAAATATTTTGATGTTGCTTTTATGCGCTCGCTGTATCAGCAGGGGATTACAATTTTTGGTGAGAATAAGGTGCAAGATTTGCTGTATAAATATGAACACTTTCATGATTGTGAATCATTACAGTGGCATTTTATTGGTACTTTACAAACTAATAAGGTGAAGTATATTATTGATAAGGTTGATTATATTCATTCACTGGATCGGGTGAGTTTAGCTCGCACAATCCAGCAACAGGCTTTTAAAATAAAGAAGATTCAGAAGGTGTTTATTGAAGTAAATATTGCTAGTGAAGGCTGTAAACAAGGGGTGTTGCGCTCGGAGCTGGAGCCGTTAATTACTTATTTGCTTGAAGAGTGTCCGAATGTTAAGATTATGGGATTAATGATGATGGCACCGCATATCGATGCTGAGTTGACGCGGCCGTTTTTTGCAGAGACGGTTGCATTGCTTGCCGAGATGAATCAACAATTTCCTACTTTAGATGCCCATGAATTTTCTATGGGGATGAGTAATGATTTTAGGATCGCTTTGGAGTTTCCTACTACTTTCATTCGTGTTGGTAGTGTTTTAAAAGAGGCAATGTATGATTAAGCTATTGATAGATACGCTAAAAAAACGCTCTTGGCGTTTGGCAATTGTTGAGACTTCGAGTGGTGGTTTGCTAAGTGCGGAGTTTATTAAACAAGATGGTGTTTCAGCGATTTTTGCTGAGTCGATGGTTGCTTATGATATGGATGCAAAGCTTAAGCGTTTGCATGTGGATGAAGAGTTAATTGCTGCTTATGGATCGGTAAGTGTGCAAACTGCCGAGTCGATGGCTCGCGGTATGTGTAAAAATACTGGTGCTGATGTTGTTATTAGTATTACTGGTATTAGCGGACCGAAGGGTGGAACTGAAGTGAAACCAGTTGGACTTACGTATATTTGTGTACTGGTTGATGGAGTTTGCAGTACTAAACAATACTTTCTATCCGGTAGCCGTCATAGTATTATGAAGCAAACGGTTGAACTAGCCATTCAACAAACATATGATTGTATATTTTCGAAGGAGGAATAGTGAATGTTAAGCCAATACTCAGTACCTATAGTGACCGGACTTTTATTCTTATTTGTAATCGCTTGGGTTATTTGGCTGCCATATATGATTTATTCTTACCGTCGTTATGGCTTTGTCAGCATGTATCGCTTTATAGTATTTTTTGCAGTTATATACTATTTTCTGGTAGCCTTCTTCTTGGTGATATTACCGCTTCCTGAACCAGGTAGCTATATTCCGGTGCAGCCACAATTTATACCATTTGAATTTGTTTTGGATATTATCAGAGAGCAAAATGGATTTTCTATTCAAGCGATAGTGGGAAATCCTGCTATTTGGGTAACTATATTTAATGTTTTATTGTTGCTTCCGCTTGGCTTTTTCGGGAAATATTATTTCCATAAAAAGTTCGCCTTTGTTGCCATTTTCGCTTTTTTGACGTCGCTCTTTTTTGAGGTGACACAGTTGACCGGAATATTTGGTATTTATGATGGTGCTTACCGGTTGTTTGATGTTGATGATTTAATTTTGAATACATTGGGCGGCTGTTTGGGATATGCACTTGCTTATGTCTTTATGAAATTTGTTCCTGATATTACTGAACTAAAGAGTAAATACCCTAAAACTTTGATAGTATCTTATACAAGACGTTTTATTGCTTTTTCGATTGATAACTTTATGCTTGGTTTTATATCTATTGTTTTATATGTAATTTTTCAAGATACTAATATTATAATCTGGTACTGGGTATGCTTTTTTGGACTCTTTGTTGTTGTTCAATTTTTTAGTGGCGGTCAGACTTTTGGGAAATGGTTGTTAAAAACGAGAGTTGTGGATGCCAGAACCAATAAGTCAGCTAAGTTTTGGCAATTAGTAGTGAAGTATTTATTTGTTGTTGTTATTCCGGCAATAATGTGGTTATTTCTCGATAGCGGATTTATTGAATTAGTTGGGGTGACTAACTGGATGATGCTGGGAATGGTATTTGGTGTTCTATGTTTGCTTGCATTCTTTCAGTGTATCAATCGGGAACGAAATGTTTTCTGGGATGTTGTATCATATACGCGTGAATTAGCATTACCACCTCAAGTGCAGTCTGAGAATGATTAGAAGTCTTCGAGAATATCATCAATATCAATAAAGAGTTTGGCACCTTCTTGAATCAGTTTGTTGGACCCGCGGTAGCTTGGATCAAGACTATGGCCACCAACAACATATAATTCTCGATTTTCTGCTAAAGCAAAACGAGCGGTTAACATAGTGCCGCTTTTTTCTTTTGCTTCAATAACAATGACACCACTGACTAATCCGGCAATGATGCGATTGCGGGCAACAAACTGCCATTTTTGAGCTTTAATATATGGTGGATATTCAGAAATAGCTAAACCATGTTGACAGATGTTTTTAAATATAGTTGTATTTGTAAGCGGATAGATATGATCAAAACCAGCACCTAGCACAGCAATTGTTGGCAAATGTTGGGCGAGAGCTTCAATGTGAATATTTCTGTCAATACCATTAGCTAATCCGCTTACTGCCAGAAAATTATGTTTATTGAGCTGGCGAATCGTATTGCGGGCGCTTCTTAGGGAAATGTTCTGCGGTGTACGGCTACCGACTACAGCAATTTTACGTTGATGTTCGAGGAGGTTGATGTCACCTTTATAATAGAGCACCAGAGGTGGGTCGTATATCTCTTTTAAAGCAACAGGATAGTTATCGTCGAGGATAGTGAGATAATGGCAGTCGGGCGGCAGCTCAGGCTCACTCCCTGAGCTGTCGCTTGCGCTCAGGATTTGCCAAAGTTTTTTTGATTGATTGAGTTTGATATCCCGAATAATATCGCCACGTTCACGAAAGCTGAGCGTTTGATAATAATCGGCATTCAGTAATTTTGTTCGCATATTGTCACTCCTTGATTTTGTTGGTTTACTTATCGTTTCGTAAAAAAGGCTTTTTTTTATCAGATATTTCTTGTATACTAGAGTGTGTTACATCTCAGGTTACGGAGGGATAAAATGTTTGGTTTTACGCAAACACAGTTAATTACCATGGCAATAGCGTTTGTTTTTGCTTATTTATATGGGTCGGTAAATTTAAGTGTTGTCATCAGCAAGTTTTTTTATGGTAAAGATATTCGTCAGTATGGGTCTAAAGGAAGCGGAACAACGAATACCATTCGGGTTTTGGGTTTTCACTGGGGAATTGTTGTTTTTTTATTTGATTTTTCAAAAGTATTGATTCCGTATTTTATTGTTACCTTGCTTGGATTCCAGGTTGATCCGGGATTAATGGCAGTTGGTGCAGTAATTGGTCAATGTTATCCAATCTTTATGAAATTCCGCGGCGGGAAGGGTGTGGCTTCTACCGGAGCCTTCCTGTTGTTCTATCATATTCCATATGCACTAGTCGGAATCGGGATTTTTATGTTAGTTCTGCGACTGTCAAAAATGGTATCGCTAAGTTCATTATTGGCTATCTTAGGCGTGACGGTTTTATCGGCACTGTTGCAAGAATGGAATCTAACAATTGCGATGACAATTTTGTTATTAATCACTTATATACGCCACTATGCAAATATTAAACGAATTTTCAAGGGTGAAGAGAGTAAGGTCAGCATCTTTGACTAATTAATTGAATAATATAAAAGAAGACGCTTATTGGGAAGTTTACATTTTTTTAGTTGACTTTTCTTCAATAAGCGTTTATTCTATGTTTTGACGCAAATTTTTAGTTTGATGTAATTTATATAATTTTGAGGAGCGATAATTTAGTGAAGAATTTAGTAATTGTCGAATCGCCTGCAAAATCAAAGACTATCGAGAAGTATTTAGGTAAAGATTATGAAGTTCTTTCCTCAGTAGGACATATTCGTGATTTAGCGACGACTGGGAAACTTGGTCTTGGTGTTGATGTGGACGGTGACTTTCAACCAACATATAAGAATGCAAAAGGAAAAGCAGATGTCATTAAGAAACTGAAAGCTGCAGTAAAAACAGCTGATCATGTTTATCTGGCAACTGACCCCGACCGTGAAGGGGAAGCAATCAGCTGGCATTTAGCTGACTTGTTGAGCTTGCCGACTGATGCGGATAATCGGGTTGTATTTAATGAAATTACCCCGACTGCGGTAAAAAAAGCGTTTGAATCACCGCGGCCGATTGATATGCATTTAGTGCATTCACAAGAAACGCGGCGGATTTTAGACCGTATTATTGGTTTTCGTCTGAGCAAATTACTGCAAAATAAAATTAAAAGTAAAAGTGCCGGGCGGGTACAATCAGTTGCTTTAAAATTGGTTGTTGACCGAGAACGTGAAATTGAAGCATTCATTCCTAAAGAGTACTGGGAAATCCATGCTTACTTTATGGATGAAGCTGTTAAAGCCAAATTGACAAAGTTAAATGGCAAAAAAATTGAATTAAATAATGAGGCTGAGGCAACGGTAGTCGTTGATGCAGTGAATGGAAATGATTTTACGATTGCTTCTATTGCTAAAAAACGTAATAAACGCAGCCCTAAGCTACCGTTTATTACCTCAAGCTTACAACAAGAAGCAGCGAATAAATTAGGTTTTAGCGCTAAACGGACGATGAGCATTGCCCAAAAATTATATGAAGGTATTGCTCTGGAAAATGAACAAGTCGGGTTAATTACATATATGCGTACTGATTCAACCAGACTTTCTGATGATTTTGTAAGTGCTACTAAAGACTATGTCTTAGATACTTTTGGTAAAGAATACAGCGGGACAGTTCGCAAAACTAAAGAAAAAGCGAATACGCAGGATGCCCATGAGGCAATCCGGCCAACTGCTATTACTCGTACACCTGAAGAAGTTGCCCCATATCTTGATAAAGATGAGTTGAAATTATATAGCTTTATTTGGGCTCGTGCTTTGGCTTTCTTAATGAAAGAAGCACAGTTTGATAATACTAAAGTTATCTTTGAAAATAATGGCTATGAGTTCCAAGCATCGGGAAGTGTTTTAGTATTTGACGGGTACTTAAAAGTGTACTCGCAATATGAAACGAATAAAAATGAGATTTTGCCGGATTTAACTGAAGGCGAAAAAATGGCAGCTAATAAAATTGAGCCATCACAGCACTTTACCCAGCCACCGGCACGTTACAGTGAGGCAAGCTTGGTTAAAGAGTTGGAAGAGCAAGGCATCGGTCGACCATCAACTTACGCTTCAATTTTGGATACAATTCAAAAACGGGCCTATGTTGAGTTGCGCGAGAAACGCTTCTATCCAACTGATCAAGGAATTCTGACTAATGATAAATTGCAGGAACAATTCAATATTGTTATTAATAATGAGTACACTGCGCATATGGAAGAAGATCTTGATAAAATTGCTGAAGGCAATGAAGATCATATTCAATTCCTGAAAGATTTCTATGCTCAATTTGAACCGATGGTTTTAAAAGCATTTGATGAGATGGAAAAAATTGCTCCACAGGAAACTGGTGAGATGTGCCCATTATGTGGCAAACCATTAGTTGTCCGTCGTGGTCGTTATGGTGAGTTTGTTGGCTGTAGCGGATATCCGGAATGTAAATATATTAAGCCTACTGAAAAGAACGAGCCGCAATCAATTGGTGTTCCTTGTCCAAAATGTGGTGAAGGTGATATTGTTGAGAAGAAAACCCGTCGCGGTAAAATTTTCTATGGCTGCAATCGCTATCCGGATTGTGATTTTGCGCTTTGGGATAAGCCTACCGGAGAAAAATGTCCAAAGTGTGATGCACTGATGGTACAAAAAGGTAAAAAAATAAAATGTTCATCTTGTGATTATGTTGAAGGTGAAGAAGCGTAAAATAAAAAAACCATTTCGTTTTATCTGACGAAATGGTTTTTGTGTTATAATAGGGAAAGAGTCAAAAAAGGAGATTAGAGCAAATGCAAAAAGTGAATGTAATTGGAGCCGGACTTGCCGGAAGTGAAGCAACCTGGCAATTAGTGAATCGCGGCATACCGGTAAGACTGTATGAGATGCGTCCGGTGCAGAATACACCGGCACATCAGACAGCAAATTTTGCCGAGTTAGTGTGCAGTAATTCATTGCGGGCTGATGGTTTAGCGAATGCAGTTGGGGTTATGAAAGCAGAGATGCGTTTGCTGAACTCATTAGTTATTAGTGCCGCTGATCAGACGCGGGTGCCGGCAGGCGGCGCGCTGGCCGTGGACCGTGAGGGATTTTCGGAGTTGATTACTAAAACTTTACATGAGCATCCTTTGGTGGAAGTTATTAATGAGGCGGTGACGGAAATTCCCGAAGGGCCGACAATTATTGCTACCGGACCTTTGACATCGCCGGAATTAAGCAAAGCGCTGGAAGACTTCTTTGGTCAGGAATATTTGTATTTCTATGATGCGGCAGCACCGATTATTGAGCGTGATAGTATTGATTTTGATACCGTGTTTATTGCGTCACGCTACGATAAGGGTGAGGCAGCTTACATTAACTGTCCAATGAATGAGGAAGAATTCAATGCCTTTTATGATGCTTTAGTGACTGCTGAGACGGTAGAACCAAAAGATTTTGAGCAGGCAATCTTTTTTGAAGGGTGTATGCCGTTTGAGGTGATGGCGAAGCGTGGTCGTCAGACCTTGCTGTATGGGCCGATGAAGCCGGTAGGGCTTGATGACCCGCGGACTGGCCGTTGGCCGTACGCGGTGGTGCAATTGCGCCAGGATAATGCCGCTGCATCTTTATACAATATAGTTGGTTTTCAAACGCATTTGAAGTGGCCGGAGCAGAAACGAATTATTCAGATGATTCCCGGACTTGAAAATGCTTCAATTGTGCGCTACGGGGTTATGCACCGCAATACTTTCATCAATGCGCCAACATTATTGGAACCGACTTATCAGACGCGGAAGCGGGCAGATTTATTTATTGCCGGTCAGATGAGCGGCGTGGAAGGTTATGTTGAGAGTGCGGCCAGTGGTTTAATCGCCGGGCTTAATATGGCTTCGCTGATTGAAGCGAAACATCAAGTGATTTTCCCCCAAGAGACGGTAATGGGTGCTCAAGCTTATTATATTACCCATACCGCTCCTGAAGATTTTCAGCCAATGAATGCTAATTTTGGTATTCTGCCGGACTTAGGTTTTAGAGTGAAGAAGAAGGAAAAGAAGGCGGCTTATGCGGAGCGTGCAATAACCGTAATGGAAGCATTTATTAAAGAAGGAATGTAGTTATGAGCATTAATGATGCAATTGCCTTATATTTGAATTATTTGCGGCATCAGCGGCGATATTCTGAGCATACGTTAACGAGCTATCAACATGATCTGCAGGATTTAGCTGCGTTTTTGCATGCGCTTGATAAGGATGAAATTGCTGCGATTACGATTATTGATGTGCGGAGTTATATGGCTGAGTTATTTGAGCGAGGTTTGAGCAAGAAGTCGAGCGCCAGATACTTGTCAGCAATTAAGAGTTGGATGAACTATTTGGTGAAGCAGGAGTATTTGGCAGATAATCCGGCAGCGACCATTAGTACGCCGAAAGCTGAGCATCATTTACCTAAGGTTGTCTTTTTTGAGGAAATTGAGCGGTTCATTGCCGCAGTGAGCGAAAACGAACCGCTGGCATTGCGTAACCGTGCTATTTACGAATTATTGTATGGCAGCGGCTTGCGGGTCAGCGAACTGGTTAACCTTGCTATCGAAGATTTGCAGTTTGATGAGGGCTTGGTATTTGTGCGCGAAGGGAAAGGCGACAAGGATCGCAGTGTGCCTTTTGGCAGTTATGCCCAAAAGGCGGTTCAAGAGTATTTGGAACTGGGACGACCTTTGCTGAAACGAAACGGTGTTGAGAATTATAATATGTTGCTGTTGAATAAGAATGGTGGTGCCTTGTCAACCCGTGGTGTGCAGTATATGCTAAAACGGGTAGCGGCGAAAGCCGGGCTTTCAAGCGAGCTGTCGCCGCATATGCTGCGACATAGTTTTGCCACGCATTTGCTGACTGAGGGTGCTGATTTGCGCTCAGTGCAGGAATTGCTTGGCCATGAGGAACTAGCCAGCACTCAGATTTATACGCATCTTAGTAATGAGCAGCTCAAGCAAACTTACTTGCGCGCACATCCACGTGCGAAGAAGGAGATTGTTATTAAGCCGATGACTAAAAAATAGGTGTGAACAAAGGCTGGGCTTTCGCCAGATTTTGTTCTTTTTTTCTCAATAAAAAAACACATAAAACACACGGAAAGTCAATTGCCTAAGGGTTTTCTTTGTGGTATACTATTAATGATTTAAGGGAGGTCTTTTATCAGTGTTAAGAAAAATTACTACCGTTTTGGCGGTTATCTTGCTACTGGTCGGGGCATGGCTTGTGGGGACGAATGTATATGAAATGGTAACTCAGGCGATGCAGTCAAATGCGTTTAAGGATCAGGCAGCAGAAGTATTAGATACAAAAATTTCACGTGATGAGTTTCATCCGGAAGAAGGACAAATTATCGGGCTATTGAAGATTCCTGAACTGGGCTTGGAAACAGCAATTGTTGAAGGGGTTCGGGTTGAGGATTTAAAAGGTGGCGCAGGCCACATGATGGAAACCGGATATCCGGGCGACAGCCGTCAGATATTTTTAGCCGGTCACCGGAATACGGATTTCGGCGTGTTGAAAGATATTAGAAAAGGTATGGAGATTATTGTTGAAATGCCTTATGGAACATATAAATATTACGCGAGCAAGGATTACGATGATACCGATCCAGATCAAGTCATTCCGCAAACGAAAACTGAAGTTGTTAATACTTCAGCTCACTTGGACCGTGACGAATTGGTGTTGATGACCTGTTTCCCATTTACCTTTGGGGCAGCAACCGACTACCGATTCCTGGTGTATGCATATCCTGCTGAATAGTTTTTATGTGAAATTTGAAAAAGCCGCTTCCCAAGGGAAGTGGCTTTTTGTATAATTGGATTTGAAGTTAAACACAAGGAGTGTGCTTAGAATGACCGAAAAAGAAAAGATGCTCGCCGGCTTGGTATATGATGCTGATAACGACCCGGAGCTTATTGCTGAACGAGCGTCATGCAAAGACCTCTGCCACGATTACAACTTGCTGCGCCCATCAAATTTTGATGAGCAGCAAACAATTATTCGCCAGCTTTTTGCTGCAACCGGCAACGAGTTTTTCATCACTGCACCATTCTGGTGCGATTACGGCCACAACATCACTATTGGCGAGAAATTCTACGCCAACCACAATCTGGTGATTCTGGATGGTGCACCGGTCAGTTTTGGTGCCAATGTCTTCATTGGTCCAAACTGCGGTTTCTACACGGCCGGCCATCCTTTAGATGCGGCACAACGTGCCCTTGGCATCGAGGTTGATGCGCCGATTACAGTTGGTGACAATGTTTGGTTTGGTGGTGGCGTTCAAGTGCTGCCGGGCGTTACTATCGGTAATAATACCGTGATTGGTTCCGGGAGTGTTGTTACCAAAGACATTCCTGACGGTGTTATCGCGGTGGGCAACCCATGCAAGGTGCTCCGTGAGATTACTGAAGCAGATATTATAGAATATTTTGAATAAAAAAAGAAAGGCCTGATTGCTTGTCAATCAGGCCTTTTCAATTTTCTAATAAGCTAACTCAGGATGAGTCATTTGCGAATCATACATTTTGCGGTAAAATTTGTTGTCATCAAGGAGTTCGTTGTGAGTTCCTTTTTCAACCATGATACCTTTGTCAAGAACGATGATTTGGTCAGCATATTTAATTGTTGAAAGTCGATGGGCAATAATAAAGGTTGTCCGGTTACGACTGATAACTTGTAATGCTTGTTGAATCATTGTTTCGGTTTCAGTATCGATGTTGGCGGTGGCTTCATCTAAAACGAGGATACGCGGGTTGTAAATCATAACCCGAGCGAAGGCAATGAGCTGTCGTTCGCCGACAGAGAAGTTTTTACCCATGTCATGAACTGGTTCTTGTAATCCTTTTTCTTGTTTCTGAATAAATGCATCAGCACCAATTTGGTGAATGACATCAAGGACGTCTTGTTCACTGATGTTTGGATTATCAAGACTAATGTTTGAGTAAAGCGTTCCAGAGAATAAGATAGGGTCTTGTAGTACAATACCGACATGTTCACGATATGACTGTACCGGTAAATCCAGTAAATTATGACCATCAATCAAAATCTCACCTGATTGGTATGGATAGAAGCGGAGTAAAACATTCATTAATGAACTTTTACCGCTACCGGTATGACCAACAATACCAATTGTTTGTCCGGCTTTTACTTGCAAGTTAATATTTTTCAATACTGGTGTCTCACCATCATAACTGAAGTTTAAGTTGCTGATATCAATGTTACCATCGATCTCAGGAATTGCACCGTATTCAAGCATTGTGCCCGGTTTATTTAAGAAGAAGTCGAAAATACGTTGTGCTGAAACTGATGAGCGCTCAAAACGGTTAAGCACACCAAATAATGAGAACAGTGGCTGGAATGCTTGATCAATGTATTGAACAAAGGCATAGACAACACCAATTGAAAGTACCATCATACCGCCAAGTAATTCATACCCAAAGTAAACTAATACAATAGTAATGATTGAACGACGCAGCGTATGGACTACCCCATCAGTAAATAAACTAACCAGTAATGCAAACTTCTTGCGATACTCTAGATATTCAGTGTTTTGTTTATCGAACTCAGTCACAACGTCTTGCTCCGCGCCAAAAGCTTGAACCACTTCAATACCACTGAACTGCTCATTCATCATCGCATTCATATTCGCTTGAATCTCTCTGGTTGCACTAAAGTTTTTAGCAGCATAGCGACGATATAAGAAAATCCAAGCAGCAATAAACGGTATTGCCACTAAAGCATATGTAGCTAATTGGGCATTTAGGATGAACATACCGATATATACGGTAATAATTTGAACCGCCATCCGCACTAACTCAAGCAAGGCATTCTCGAATAAACCGATAATTGCGCCGCTGTCATGAACAATATATGAAACGACCTTACCATCAGGATAGTCGCTGAAGTATTGAATCGGTAACTCCTGCAAATGCAAGAAAGCCGCCTCACGTAAATCAATAACCACCTTACTCGCCAAATACCGCAGTTCAAGACCGCTATAGTACGACAATGCAGCAGTAATCAGATAAATAAGGAAGTTTAGCGCAATCATCATAATTGCTGCTACCAGATCTATACTGAAGAATTGCCATACGTCATCCCCGGTGAGGAGGACGTATGGTCCGATATTTTGACCATTCACATAAGCAATTCCGGCATTCGTAGTGATTTCAGTACCACTGTAATTCCCGGTAACCATAATATAGCCATCGCCAGTCAGTGAGATTGTAGCTCGTTCATTACTGGTATCGGCTTGGGTACTATCACTCAAACGGGTGTAGTATGAGCCATCAAACGCTACTGAGCGATTATTTGCTTCAGGATCAGTTGTTACAACTAATGGTTCAAAAATACCCATAATATAGTCATCAATAATAACTTTGGTAATCATTGTTCCGGCAACGAAAAGCATTGATGAAGTAATCATTGCAATACCACTCAAGTACAGCATGCGCTGATGTGGTTTAACAAATGTCCAGAGTTGTTTCCATAAAGACATAATGTGTCTCCTTTCGTAATATACTGTTGAGTGTAATCAAAATTTATTAGTCTTGATCTACATCCATAGTGTTTTGCTCAGTAAACTGGGTGTGATACCATCCATTAGGAATGCGCATCAATTCATCATGGGTACCAGTCTCGACTACCGTACCATCAGAAATTACCACAATTTTATCAGCATGTTGCACTGCCGAAAGCCGGTGAGCAACAATAATTTTAATCGTATCATTATAATATTCCATGATATTGGAAATAATATTTTTTTCAGTCTTACCATCAACGGCAGAGAGTGAATCATCAAGAATGAGGACATCGGCATCGCGCACAAATGCACGTGCAAGTGAAAGCCGTTGTTTTTGACCACCTGATAACATAACTCCCGATTCCCCGGTAATTGTTTCTAATCCATGACTCAGGGTGCCGATATCTTTAGTGAAGTCAGCATGTTCAATTGCTTGCATAACTTCAGCTTCAGTTGCATTCGGCTTACCAAGTAAAATATTCTGATAAACAGTTTTAGAAAATACAATATGCTCTTGCGGTACATATGAAATATGCCGGCGAACATCGTATGGACTGAATTCAGTAATATCATGTCCATTGATTTGAATACCGCCATTACCAACTTTATACTGCAACAATAGCTGCCGCAAAATCGTTGTTTTACCGGCACCGGTTGTTCCGACAATTCCAAGGGTCTGACCGCGTCCGATTTCAAAACTTAAATCTTGCAACGTCAGCTGGTGGGCCCGCGGATATTCAAAAGCATAATGTTTAAAGCTAATTGATTCGATTGCCGGCAGGGCTAAAGGCGCGACCGGTTCATGAATATCACTGGTTTCGTTATACACCGCATCAAGGCGAGTATATGAGCCACTACCGCGTTGCAGAATATTAGCAAAAGCTCCGAGGGCGAATAACGGCCACTCAAGCATCCGAACATACACTAGATAAGTAACTAGGATACCAGGCGTCATATTTCCCTGGAAGACATTAATAATTCCCAAGGTAAATGCAATCGTTAATATAATCGCAAAGATGATAGTAAACACCGGGCCATATAGCGAAATCAATTTATTGAATTTATTGTTTGCATGATATGCTGTTTCCGCACCGGCATTTAACTTTGCCATATCTGCTTGTTCTTGCGCATACGCACGAACAACGCGGATACCAACAATTGACTCAAGCACTGAGTTAGAAAGCCGACTTGTGGCTTGTTGTCTTTCCTCATAATATTTCTCTGCCAAAACTTCCAGCCGGTATACAACAAATGGCACAATAACAACCGGAATAAGAATAATCAGCGTTAGCTGCCAATTGATAACTAACATACAACCTAAAAGCAACACTAAATAAAGCGAAGCCTCAGCAAGCATAAAGAGACCAAAATCAATAGCCTCATTCATAGCCTGAATATCTTCAGTTGCCCGCGACATCAAATCACCGGTTAAATATTTTTTAAAGAATTTACCATCGAGCGAAATAATGTGGTTAAAGAACCGCCGCCGCAATTTAAATTCCAAAAGGTTAGCGTTATGAATAAAGATGAAATTCCAAATAACACTAAAGAAGTAGCCGACAACGATAATAATAATCATGCCGATTGCTACATAAAGCAAAATGTCAAAAGTGAGTGTATGCATCGTCATCTGGTCAATCATAAAACCGGTAATCCAAGGCACTAACAACGAGAACACATCACTGACAAATAAAGTAGAGAATGCCAAAACATACCGCCACTTCATTTCACGAATAAACCAACCAAGTTGTCCAAATATCCGAAACATGTGAAAACCCCTTTTCAAAAAAACTTTTTCACGAGACAATATACTCTTATTATAAATCCTAATTAAATAATAAACAGGACAAATATTGCTCGTAAACAAAATAAAAAAGCTATAGTTGTGCGCGAAAGCAACACAACTATAGCCAAAACAAATATATTCGCAAAGCGACCTAAAACAATAATAGGGTACAAAAAAAGCGTCTATATGCTTAAAAGCCATAATCATCAAACAATCGGCACAAAGGTGCAGAAAAATAGTGCAAGTTCTTTCCCAAAAGAAACTTACCTATTTTCAGTTATTGTTGATTGATCATTCCGCTTAGCACAATAGCCACCTACTAATTCATTTTTTACTTTCACTCATTATAAAACGTTTTCATTAAGAATGTCAACACTTTTATGCAAATACTTTCACTTTTATGTGAAAAAAGTTGCTATTGATGCAGATATTCGGTAAATAATGACTTATCATGCTATAATATTTTCATGATAAAACATAAAGGAGGCCAAAATCATGGAAAAAATATGGTTTGCCGGCGGATGCTTTTGGGGTGTGGAAGCATACTTTGCTCAAATAAAAGGTGTACTTGATACTACCGTTGGATATGCACAGGGGACGGTTGTGAATCCCAGTTATGAACAAGTGTGCATGGGCACAACCGGACATGCGGAAACAACTGAGGTTGTTTACGACCCGCAAATCATCAGCCTTGATGATTTGCTCGAACAGCTGTTCCGCATCATAGACCCGACGGTGCTTAACCGCCAGGGGAATGATCGCGGCAGTCAGTACCGGACCGGTATTTACTATACTAACGAAGCAGATGCGGCAGTCACTCATAATTTTATTGCCAAAGTGCAAGCAAATTACGATAAACCAATTGTTGTTGAAGTTGAGCCGCTGAAAAATTTCTACCCGGCGGAAGAATACCATCAAGATTATTTGCAGAAAAATCCTGGTGGTTACTGTCACATTAATCTTAACTTAGTTAAAGCAGATGAACGAAAATAGAAAAAGCCGGCGTGCTGCACGCCGGCTTTTTATTTATGGGCGTTACTATCCACAAGTGCACATAAAAATGATACAATAAACAATAAGACATATTTTAATATTATCTATATAAGGAGTTTGGGAAGAATATGATAGTGTACTATGAGTATCCGAGTTGTTCAACATGTAAGAAGGCAACAAAGTTTTTAACTGACAATGGTATTGAGGTAAAAACAATTAATATTAAGGATAATCCGCCAAGTAAAGAAGAATTACGGCAATTCATTGAGAAAAGCGGGATGCCAATTAAGAAGTTTTTTAATACTTCAGGACAATTGTATCGTGACCAAAAAGTGAAAGAACAGCTTGAAACCGCTGATTTTGAGACCGCCCTTGATATACTTGCGACAAGCGGTATGATGATGAAGCGGCCGATTTTGGTGACTGAGTCAAATGTTATTAATGGTTTTAAAGCGGAACAATGGGAAAAAGAATTACTATAACGCATATATATGTGAGCCGGGTTACGGTAATGTAACTTGAGTTTTTTTAGTGAACATATTATAATATCAGAGATATCATAAGAGAAAAGAGGAAAAAACATGGAATTAAATAATGTCAAAAAAATGAAAAATTTATACATGACTTTGGCAATTTTGACATCAATCATGATTGTGCCTTGGGTCGGCGAATGGTTAAACTGGATTTTTAATGCATTACCAATCGCGATTTTGGTGTTATCAATTGTCATTATGAACTTGGAGAAAAAGTATAACCAAAAACGTTTGGCTACGGCATTCTCATTAGCAGGGTCAATTCTGATTTTAGTGCAAACATTAATCTTTATTATTCTTGTTATTGTAATATTCTCTGCGTTTGCTCGTTACAGCAGCTATATCGATATTACTGATTTCAGCAATATCAGTGATTTAGCATATATGTATGGTTTTAGTTCATCAGCAGGGGCGATAGTGATTTTAAACGGATTACATACAATCCTTGGATTCGTTGCATGGGGACTATTAGTTACAGCGACAGTATTGCTTTGGATTCGCTTTGAACAAGTGAATAAAGTTTATGTGATGCTAGCGTCTAATCATTTAAATCGCGGACCACAAAATCCAAATCAACCAATACAACCACAAGCTCCGGTTCAACCACAAGCACCAGTACAACCGGTTCAGCCAGTACAACCGGTTCAGCCAGTGCAACCGGTACAGCCGGTACAACCGCAGGCTCCGGTTACGCCAGTAGCTCCTGTGGAACCAATCGCACCGGTTCAACCGCAAGCGCCAGTTGAGCCAGTAGCACCGGTAGAACCGGTTGCGCCTGAAGCTCCGGCTGAGGAAGTAGTTGCTGTTGATGAAACAATAACAGTTATTACTGACGAAGCGGGCGAAGTTGAGGCCGTAATTGTTGAAGAAACAGTTCTTGAACCGGCAGACGATGCTACTGAAGATAAGTAAGAATAAATGAATGTGCCGTCAATTTTTTAGTTGATGGCATATTTTTTAGAAGTTGAGGTTCACATGAAAGAAAAAACATTAGTCGTTGACTATAATCAAATTGTCCAATATAAAAACTTGTTGCTGGTAAACATCATATTAATAGTCATTGCTATTCTTCAACCAATTGCAATTGTCATTAATGTTTTCTTTGGTGCGTTAAGTATTTCAATTTTAGTGATTACTTTGTTGCTTTTACGTCGTGAACTGCAATTTCATTTTTCTAAATTGGCAAGTTTGGCATCATTGGTTGCATCCGGATTAACGCTAATTGCTGCCGGTGCCCTCATTTATATGATGATTATTGTGCTGCAAACTGATTACGCAGATATTGATACGATGATTCAGGCAGTAACCAATATGCTTTCACCGGCAACAGGACTGAATGTTTGGCGTATGACGCTTAATTATATAGGTGGCGGTTTGTATTTCGTAGCCGGATTTGGCTACTACTTCCGGTTCCAAAAACTACGCCGCTTTATCAAGTCGATTGATACTTCAATTGATAAACAGGAAAATCAATAGTTGTGTTAGTCTTTGAGATAAAAGTGAAACCCCGACTCGCCAGTGGCGAGTCGGGGTTTTAATTTTCTTCAATAAGGATATCGGTATCCTTGGCAATGAGTTCCAGATAGAGTACCCAGAAAAACAGCAGGAACAAGATGATAAGCATGGTTAGCAGTGAGAACTCTAAGCCGATGCGATAGAATAGCAGGGCACCGATTAATGCGCCAAGCAGCGCTGCTGCCCATGATGTAAAGTAGATGAGTGGTGTGGTTGGCTGTTCTTTTTTAAATACCAGTTTGGCGAGCGAGATGCCAAGGGCGTGGAGGGTGCCGGATGCGAAGGTTTTGCCGATAACAATCTTATTCACGCGCACCTGGGCAATATTTTGCAGGCCCATTGCGATTGTTAATGGTATATAGGTTAGCCAGTCAAGTCCGCATACATAGAAGATCATGCTCAAGATGATAAGTAGAATATCGCTGATGAGCACGATGAGCAGAATTTCTTTTTTTATCAGCTCTTTTAATATTCCGCCGATAAATGATCCGAGCACAAAGGCGAAGATGATAATGAAGTAGGGAATAGCAAAAGAAAAATCGCCATTAGCAAGGAAATAGCCGATACGGGTTGTGTTACCGCTCATGAATGATAGGAACATGCCGCCGATTGAAACCAGGCCGAGTATATCAATGTATCCGGAAATGAACGTAAAGATCATTGCCATAAAAAATTTTCGTTTGTATTTATTGCCCTTTTCAAGCTTTACCATATTGCCACCCGTTATTGTTAAAAAATTACTTCTATTATATCAGATTTTGGCTTCGAATGGAATTGCTTCTCTATAGCAGTGCTTGGCAAAACCCGGTGTTTGCTCGTAAACACCGGGTTTCATTTTCTTTAAAAAAAGACTTGACTTGGAGTTAGTCCAAGGTGCTAAGCTTATTATAGACAACTTATGTTAGGAGGAATGAATAATGAGTAAAACATTATATTTGATGCGGCATGGACAGACTTTGTTTAATGTTCGCAAGAAGATTCAAGGGTGGTGTGATGCTCCATTAACTGAGACTGGCATCAAGCAAGCAGTTATTGCCGGGCAGTATTTCAAGGATAATAATATTTCTTTTGATAAGGCCTATAGTTCTACTTCAGAGCGAGCTTGTGATACCTTAGAGTTGGTAACTGATATGGATTATACGCGCCTAAAAGGGCTAAAAGAATGGAATTTTGGCACTTTTGAGGGCGAGAGTGAGGATTTAAACCCGCAACTTCCATATGGTGATTTCTTTGCCGATTTTGGCGGTGAACGGGAAATGGATTTTCGCGCCCGTTTGGTTGAAACCATGGAAGCGATTATGAATGAACCCGGGCATAATACTGTGTTGGCAGTTTCACATGGTGCTGCTTATGCCCAGTTTGCCCGTAATTGGGAAGCTAACAGTAAAGTCGGAATTGTCCGCGGTTTGAAAAATTGCTGCATTCTAAAATTTGAATACGAGGATGGTCAGTTTACTTTAGTGGATTTTATCAACCATGATTTTAGTAAGCTCATTTAGTGAGAAAAGAAAACCCCAGCCGGCGAGCCGCCGGCTGGGGTTTTTTTTAAAATATGAAGATCCAGATAACTCCAGCAATTAAAAGCAGAGTTGCGATAACCAAGTAAAATGCTTTATAACCAAGATGGGTCCAAATCATTTTACCAATCCAGCCACCACGGCCGGTTCTTAAAAATTTAAAATCACGCCAAACACTTATATAAAGAAATATAGCGCCTAGAATAGGGAAGATGCCAAAAAGGCTTGGGTTGTTCCGAAAAAATACTTCTGCTTGTTCCATAATGTAATAACTCCTCTAAACTACAGTAGCTCTCATTTCATAGCAAACTAAAACCACATTATAACTTGGCGCGGAACCTTCATTAACTGGTATTTCAATTTCTTTTAAAATATTATAGTAATCTTTGTTTTTTTCATGGGTAAATTGTTCAAGCTCTCGAGCAAAACTACAAATAACTACCTCATAATGTCCACCTATTTCGGTAGGAATAGTAAAGTTTATCGGCTCATTCAAAGTAAAGTCAAAGGTAGTTGGTCCAACTGGCTGTTGACCACGCATCTTAACCACTTGTTTTGGTAGAGTCAGGTTTTTATTTAAAGTAATCAAAGTTTCAGTACTAGGTGCAAAAGCAACGGCTGAAGCTGATCCAAGTCGGCCTTTATGTTGTGGCATCAATTCAAAATCTTTACCATTTATCTGTAAATCAAACTTTGCAGTTGAATGCCCTTTACCTAAAAATGCCTTGTCACTATGTTCTTCTTTAAAAGCCATTAATTGATTGCTCTTCTTACGTGCGTAGATGAAAAGTCCAATACCTAGAACTAAAATAAATACAATTGGTATAACATATATTAAAATATCCATATATTCACTCCTTCAAAGCAAAATAATAATTGATAATACGAGGTGAGACAAGGCGTTTTTGATGTATTTTGTGAAGTTTGTGATTTTATCTGGGACTTTTTTGAAAATAAAAAAACCACTCCTAAAGAGTGGTTTTTAAGTTGCCCCCGCAAAATAAATAAAGCACAATAGTTACCTGCTAGAAAATGAAAGTTCCTAACTTCAGAAATATAAGATGAATATTTAGCCTCTTGCAAGTAACTATTGCGGAGTTCCATCTTCGTCTTGAACTCTATATTAATTATACCGTGAGTGTTTTTGTTTTTCTATTGTCATATTTGATAGATAGGATTTCTATATTTTACAAGCATATTTTTAGTAACTAGTCATATTTGTATATATTTTCATGGTTCCCTGAGCTAAAATTGTATTTACGACGGGAGGTGACGGGCATGTTTTGGTTTTTAATTGCATGGTTTGTTTAAAAAACAAAAGGGCAACTATTTATTAGTTGTCCTTTTCTAATTCTATATTAAATTCTCTAATGTCTTGCAATAAAACATCATAGAGTTCAGGCATCTCATATTGGTAGCAGAAATGCAAGGCCTCTTTCATATCTAAACGAGCACGCTCTAAATCAGTGTTAAGCTGGTACAAGCTCATTCCCTGAGCAAAAAGAAAATTTGGTACAAATTTAAAACCATTCTTAGTAATAGCCATTTTGTAACCGCGAGAGGCATAATGAAATGCATTTTGCCAATCACCTTGCATGTAGCTAGTAATTAACAATCCGGTTAACAGTAACATACATGCAGGATAGTCTTTCACGCTCTCTGGTTGTTTTTCAGCCCATTCAAGAGCTTTATGTGTTAACACAAGATGTTCAGGGGAATGATCAAACTGTAAAAGTGCATTAATCAGCCGTAATTCCTCATGACTGAAAAAATCGAAACTACCTGGATTGAAAGTTTTAGCTAATGCATTTTTTGCAATTGAATAAGCTAGTTCAAAATCTTTATCAACAAATTTAACTGCATTAATGCGCATAATATCAATGAATTGCTGTTCAATAATTGGCAAGGATTGATAGAGCTCATCATTAATTAATTGTAGTTGTGTACTCAGTTTATGCCAATGAGCACCATCATTTGCTGTAATTAAAGAATCTTTTAAGGCATAATAAAAAGAACTATTACTATAGTTGGTACGGGCAATTATTGAATCAATCGAGACACCCATACGGTTTAAGAGGGCAATAACCAACTCAAAAGATGGTGATTGCTTATTTGCTTCGATGCGGACCAATGTAGCTACACTGCAGATATCATTACAAAGTTCTGCTTGTGAAATATTTTTTGCTACACGAATACTCTTGATATGATTGCCAATTTTAAAGTCAACATTCATTCACATTCCTCGCTATCACATTATTTTCTCTCCATACCCCGTATTTTTTTATATAATATCATTTTATCGGGGTTTGCGCAATAATATTCACAATCTACACTAATTTTACAAAAAAACACCGCGTGCTCTTAAGCGCTAGGTGTTCGTCGTTATTATGAATGGTGCGGATGACAGGACTTAGTACTTTCCAAGTAAGAAGTACTAAAAATCGCCGAAAACCATTAATAATACACACT
>NZ_VBWP01000009.1 GCF_005771635.1 Culicoidibacter larvae
CTGCCGCTCCGAAGCGACTTTCTTAGTGTATCATATCCCTACACCTACTGTCAATCACTTTTTATGCTTTTTGTGAATTATTTTTTCGCAATTGCACACAAAAAAGATTGCCTATTAATAATATAATTTATACGTCTGATTGTCAATGGTATTTCAAGGATTTCTCTAAATTAATTTATTTTTAAATTGTTTCCTATTATTTATACAATAAAAGCCAGCATTTCTGCTGGCTTTTATCATTTTCCCCCATTAAACAGCTACATCGGCTGCTTCATAGTGCTGGCGGATTCGCGAACGGATAGTAATCGCGGCAATGGCAGTAAATACACCTACCCGACCAACATACATTAGCAATATAAGAGTTATCTTCCCAACGATAGAAAACGAACCGGTAATTCCGGTACTGAGTCCAGTTGTCCCAATGGCGCTTGCGGCTTCAAAAATTAGTTCATGTAATGGGATGTGCGGATCACTGAATGATAGGATAACAATCCCTAGTACAAGTAACGATATATATATGACAAAATTCGAAGTTGCCTGCTTAACTCGTTCCGCCGGAATAACGCGATGGAAGAGCGTTGCCTCTTTCTGCCCTTTTAAGTGACTGATAACTGATCCATATACAGCACTTAGTGTAGGAATCTTTAAGGCGCCTGATGTTCCGGTCGGCGCGGTTCCGACAATCATTAATAAAGTCAGGATTAGCATCATTCCTAAAGATATTGGTGCCAAATCAACTGAATTGAATCCCGCTGTATTAATCGCATTGACGGTTTGGAAGAAGGTTATCATCAACCGCATACCTAATCCATAGTCAGCAATCTCAGGAATCCCGTTGCTGAATGTATTAATTAAGGTAGCGCCAACTACCAGTACAGTAAATACGGTGAGAATAATTTTAGTCGTAAATGTAAATTTACGACGACGGTGGCGAATAACCGAGAAGAAGTCCATGGCAACGATAAATCCAAGAGCACCGAGTATAGATATTATACTAATGATGATATTAGCAGGAACATTAGTCATATAACTAACAAAGTTATCCGGATATAAACTGAACCCAGCAGTGTCGAATGCAGAAACACTATGGAAGATTGCACTCCAAATTGGATTCGCCCGCGGGTCATTCCAGAAAACCGGGATTAAGAACAGCGCTCCGATAGCTTTAACACTAACTGCATATATAAAGATGTGACGAATCATGCGCAGAACATCCATATCGCGAGGAATTGAAAAAGTTTGCTTTAGAACATTTCTTTGCTCACGACTCAAACGTCCTTTAATTGATAAAGTAATGAATGCGCCGAAAGTCATATAACCAATACCGCCGGCAAAAATCATTGCCCAGACTACAAATTGACCAAAGAAAGTGAAGTTAGCAATTGAAACGCTTACGAGTCCGGTAGTCGATACTGCACTGGTAGCAATGAATAAACTATCAATATATGAAATCCCAATACCACCTTGATGGGCAAACGGCAGCATTAACAATAATGAACCAATAAAAATATAGGCAGCGTAGAAAAATAAAATCTTCTGTAATACTTTCATATTAACACTACTCCTTCTCCCCTACAAAAATGCTATACAATAGCTATATTATTATCTGAATTTACCAGAAAGTCAACAAAAAATCGTCCACCATCAATAACTTTACATTTTACATAAAAGCAGTTATCATTATCGGTAATTACATTATAAAAATTTTTCGAGGTGAAATCCATGTACAAACTTGCATTATTTGACATTGACGGTACATTAACAAAAGAAGATGGTACAATTGATTCTGCAGTTATTGCAGCAGTACAAAAAGCCGGGCAAAATGGCACTCGCATTATTCTTGCCAGCGGTCGACCAACATTCGGGATGCTGGATTTAGCAAAAACTTTTGCTCTAGATAAAAATGACGGCTATATAATCTCATATAATGGTTGCGCGCTGTACCACGTTCCAACGCAGAAATATATTATTGAGCATTTTATGGCTGAAGAAATTGTCAAACAACTGGCTCAGGCTGTTCGCCAACATCCTGAGGTAGCCCCCATATATTACGAAAACGAAAAAATCGTCACTACTGCCCGCAACCAATATGTTGACTTTGAAGCCGAAGTGAATGGTAGCGTTGCATATGATATCAATCACACACCTTTGCATACACCAAAAGTAATTTGGGCTGCCAAACCAAGTGCCCTTGATGCAATCGAAGCGCAAGTCCGTGCACAGTTCGGTGAACTGTGCACCATTGCCCGCTCATTGCCATGCTTCTTGGAATTCACTCCGCATGGCATCGACAAGGGATTTGCGATTGAAGAAGTTTGCAAACAGCTTGGTGTTGATATTGCTGACACATTTGCCTGTGGCGATGGCGGCAACGACAAAACCATGATTGAGCGTGCAGGCATCGGGGTTGCGATGGCTAACGGCCGCGACGATGTCAAGGCAGTTGCCGATTTCATTGCCCCGCCAAATTCTGAGAACGGTGTTATTGTCGCAATTGAAAAATATTTGTTGTAAAGAAAAAAGCCGACCCGAAAAGGGGGCGGCTTTTTTATATGTTTAATTCGCTGAGCAACAAGCTACTGAACTGCTCCAAGTACTGGTTGAGTTCAGCTTCATATTGCTGATACTGGGTGTAGAGCGGAATTTGCTCCAGTTCATTTTCAATCGCTTGCAGCTGTTGCTTGGCAGAAATGATTGCATCAGTTTTGCCTACTTGTTCAAGGTTTACCAGGTTTTTCTGGTGAGCCTTGTATTCTGCTAGCAGGTTTTGAATATGTTCGTTTTTAGCCATCAGTTCATAGGCTTTTATATAGTTAGAATATAGTTCGCCTTTTTTGATAGCTTCGATAGCTTCATTGACGGCAGCTTTTAATTCTTCATTCATGCTTCTACCAACTCACCTTGCATTGACCATGTTCTCGCTTCAGTTACCCGTACTTTGACGATTTTACCGATATAGCTATCATCACCGATAAAGTTGATGGCTTTACTTTGCGGTGTATAGCCAGCATAGGTGTTTTCTCCTTTTTGGCTACGGCCAACGACAAGAACGTCAAGTTCTTGTCCAATATAGCCTTGATTGTGCGCCAATGAATCAGCATTTACTTTTTGATTGAGTTCTTGAAGTCGTGCCTTCTTCACATCAAGCGGAATATTATCATTCATTCTAGCTGCCGGTGTTCCATCACGCGGCGAATACAAGAAGGTAAACGCACCGTCGAACTGACAATCGTTTACAAGCGCCATTGTTTCTTGGAATTGCTCGTCAGTTTCGTTTGGAAACCCAACAATAATGTCGGTTGTAATTGAAACGTTAGGAATTTGATTGCGTAGTTTACCATAAAGTTCACGATAAGATTCACCACTATATTGACGGCGCATCAATTTTAATATGTGATTGCTTCCCGCTTGAACCGGTAAATGCACATGCGGCATCAGGTTACCACCATTGCTGAGCACCTGAATCATTTCATCAGTAAATTGCCAAGGATGACTCGTTGAAAATCTTACTCGGGGAATATTGATTTTTTGCACGTCTGCAAGCAGACTTGCAAAAGTATAGCTTCCATCACCCAAGTCACTGCCATAGCTATTTACGTTCTGCCCCAATAAAGTTATCTCTTGATAGCCACGATCAGCAAGTTCCTGTACCTCAGCTAATACATCTTCCGGTAAACGACTGCGTTCTTTGCCGCGAGTGTACGGAATAATGCAGTAGGTACAGAATTTATCACAACCATAAGTAATGTTAATCCACCCACGAATATTGTCGTTACGAGTCTTCGGTAAGTTTTCAATAATATCGCCTTCTTTAGACCATACTTCAACAACCATTTCCTTACTCATGTAAGCATTATGCAAAATCTGTGGCAAGCGGTGAATATTATGGGTTCCGAAAATAATATCTACATGTTGATGTTTAGTCAAAATTCGATTAACTACCGCTTCCTCTTGCGACATACAGCCACAAACACCAAGAATAACTTCTGGATTATTTAGCTTTAGATGTTTAAGTTCACCAAGTTTACCAAATACTTTATCTTCCGCATTTTCGCGAACCGCGCAGGTATTCAGTAAAATAACATCCGCCTCATTAGTTTCATCAGTACGAGTGTAGCCCATTGCTTCAAGAATGCCGGCCATGACCTCCTCATCATGCTCATTCATCTGACAACCATATGTCCGAATATAAAATTTCTTATTATTGCCTGCTTGCAACATTTCTTCAGGAATAATGAACTCATCTTTTAATACTTGTACTTCACTGTGACGGCGCACCTTAGCATCTTTAAGTGATGGTGCTTGGAAGTATTTCTGCATATCTTTTGACGTTTTTTCACTCATCGAGTCTGGTCACCTCATTTATTCTTACTGCCTGAAATTTATCAGGCAATTGCGTCATTGATTGTATCAAAGCTACTGAGCAATTGCAATTTATTGCAATTACTCACAATTTATTGTTCGATGTGAATTGGAACTATTTCAATGGCTTTTTTACTCTCGTCATCGAAAGTGATAGCAACTGCATTAAGCTGCGTGACTCCTTCAGCAACACTAAACCCTTGCGGCAAGCCGGTAACGAAGCGGTGAATAATAATATCCCGATCAACGCCAATCACGCCGTCACGTGGTCCGGTCATACCAACATCAGTTTGATAGGCACACCCCTTAGGTAAAATCCGCGCATCTGCTGTCGGCACATGTGTATGGGTTCCAACTACTGCACTTGCCCGGCCATCAACATACCAGCCAAAAGCAATTTTTTCACTGGTTGCCTCTGCATGCAAATCAACAAATATATAGTCAACTTCATCTTTGATTTGTTCATATATAGCATCGAAGCAGGTAAACGGTGAACTTGCCGCGCCATTGACATCAACCATACCAAGCAGGTTGATAACTGCAATCCGACTTTTTCCTGCTTTCATCAAGCGATAGCCAACCCCAGGCCAAGCCGCAGGACCATTCGCCGGACGAACCAAGTTATTAGCCTCATCGATAAATGAAAAAATTGATCTGTTGTCCCATGTATGATTCCCCATTGTCATAACATCGGCACCCATATCTAAAATCGATTCATAAATTTTTTGATTAATGCCTTTACCATGAGCCGCATTCTCAGCATTAACAATAATAAAATCCGGTTGATATGCTGCACGCAGTTCCGGAAGTTTATCACTTAATATATCTCGACCGCTACTCGCATAGATGTCGCCAACAAATAAAATTTTCATAATGTCCCTCTTTCTACTATTGTGTTTACTATTGTACTGTATTTGACCTAAAAAAGAAAGTCCCGGTTGGCGGGACTTTCTTTACTTTTTCTTATAATAAATTGTTGATATAAGTTTGAGTTTCTGACTGATTCAATATGTCGTAGTGATTGCAGCCTTCAATTATTTGGTATGGGATATCACGTGCATCCAGCAATGATTCGGTATATTGCTGTTTAGCTAACTCATTAGCTGCAAATACAAATGTTACTTTTTGATTTGCCAATACTGTATCTAATGCCGCGGTTGCAGAAACGCGGAATCGTTCGGCAATCTGCATTTCTGCAACTGGGTGTTGTGCTACATAATGCATAAAGCTAGGATTGCTTTTATCAATGGTAATCGGTGTTTGCGGATTTTTTGCCAGTAACTCACTGGTGTCGGTGAGCTCCAAGCCTGGTCCGATGAGGATCAGCTGGCGGAGTTTTTGCTTGGCAGCAATGCTTAGCGCTACCAGGCTTCCGGCAGAATGTCCGATAATTGTTGTACTTTCATTTATACTTGTCAACAGTTGTTGGTATGTTGCCGCATTGCCAAGTTCCGCAAAGCTGTAAACTTGGTCAACATTATAATGCTGATATGCTTGATGTTGTTCACCGATGCCGGTTATTGCGATAATCATTTTTCATCATCCGCTTTCTTTCTGCGACGTAAGATTGTATTAGTTTTTTTCTTACGATTTTTTTGCTTGCCGTTAACGTTGGTGCTTCCTGTGTCTTCAATCGTGTTTTGCACATTCTCAATTGTTTCCGGGAAGTACAAACTACACTCTACACCATTTTCTACATTGGCAATTGTTGCCAGTCCATTGTGTAACTGCATGATTTTGCGAACAATGTACAAGCCGATGCCGGAACCGCCGGTGTAGCGGTTCCGTGATTTTTCTGCCCGATAAAATTGGTCGAAAACATGATTGATATCTTCAGCATCAATGTGGCTGCCCTCATTATATATACGGACAACGACCATTTGATCATTTTGCGTTACGGTAATTTTTACTTCGGCATGCTCTGGTGCATAAACAACTGCATTCATCATTACACTATGCAATGCCTGCTTAATGAGTACCATTTCACCATCTACTCGCCCATCATTCGTCTGAATATCAAGGTTCATTTTTAATTCTTTTTCATCAATAAAATGAGCAAATTCTTCTGGTAAACTTTCAATATACGGAATCAAACTAACAGCAATACGGTGATCAAGATTATCGATATCATCAAGATTAACCAAGCGAATCATATCTTGAATCAACTCCTCCATATGATCAGCAGTTTTTAAGGTTTCAACTAAATATTTGTCGCGGTCTGCATAGCGGCCAATATTGTGCAACATACCTTCAAGCTGACCTTTAATGACTGTTAGTGGTGTTTTTAAGTCGTGAGATAAGGTAGTAATAAATTCTCGGCGCTTTGCTTCATTGATTCTTTCTTTTTCAATATCATCTTTCAATTGATTATTCACTTCTTGTAATCCGGTCATTGCCCGTTGTAAGTTGCGTGAAAGTTCATTCAACATTTTTGAAAGCTCGCCAATTTCATCTTTGGAATTTACGGTCGAGACTTCCGAAAAATCTAAACGCGATAACTTTTGCGCTGTTCGATACAAACGAATTAATGGATCGGAAATAATTTTCGAATAAATAATTGAACTGATAATCGCAAAAATAAGGACTGAAATAATTATATATGGCAGGAATAGATACAATGCTTGGATCGACTCATCAATTGGTTGCAATGTTCCTAGAACATACAGTGTATACGTTTGACCATCAATTTTTATATTTTCGGCACGAAATTGCAGCTCCGCCGGATTGAGTTGTTCATCAGGATTAACAATAATTTTCCCTGGGAACCAAGAAAATAGTAGTTCTCCGGTTTGGTTATTTACCAATTGAACATTAGCATTATTTTTTTTAGCAAAGTCAGTTAATAGTAGTTCCGCTTCGCCAGTAGTACCATTATGCAATTGATGAGCAACTGTATCAGTATTTTCATAAAGCGTTGTTGCTTTGTAATCTTTATAAAAACCAGGCAGAAAGAAGAAGATCATTCCCATCCAAACGACGGCAGCACTAAAAAGTAACGCTAGCGTTACTATAAATACTTTTCTGGTTATGCCACGTTTGAATATATCAGTCATCTATCTTATAGCCAACTCCTTTTACGGTCTGAATATAATCTACTTGTAATTTCTTACGTAAATTTTTGATATGGGTATCAACAACCCGGGTGTCACCAAAGAAATCATAACCCCATATGCTATCAAGTAGTTGTTCACGAGAAAGCACTTTACCACGATGCTCAATAAGTGAGCAAAGCAGCTCAAACTCTTTAAGTGTCAATTGAATTTCCTTACCGTCAACAAATACACTGTGGCCATCAAGATCTATACGAATGTTCTTGAATCCTAAATCTTTAGTTTTATCTTTATAAGCTCGACGCAAGACTGCTTCTACCCGCTTAATAAAGATAGTAAATGAAAATGGTTTAGTGATATAATCATCGACTTCCAAATCAAAGCCGCGCACTTGATGATTCTCCTCACCAAGCGCAGTTAACATAATAACCGGAATTTCCGATTTACTTCTGATTAGCTGCACTAATTGATAGCCATCCATTTTGGGCATCATGATGTCAGTTATCACTAAATCGTAATTCTTTTCCTTAAACAGTTCCCAAGCTTCCATTCCATTGGCGGCACTGCTTACTTCATAATTTTGTGATGTTAAAAATTCAACAATCAGTTCTTGAACATTTTGTTCATCCTCAACAACCAGAATTTTATACATTGTCTCCACCTCAACTTTATTTATTATATCCTGCAGATGTGTTTTTCTTGTGTCGTTTTTATAATTGCTCTAAAAAACTTCGGCTTTTGATCAATAGCCCGCTGTATTGATCAAAAAGTGCACTATACAAAGCTTGAATCTCTGTAATAAATGACTCGTCAATATCCAGAGTTTCTAGTGTTGTCAAATTCACTCTATCAAAGGCTCGCAGAATCCGTAATGACATTGGATCCTGAATAATAAGCAACTCTCCGCGATAACATTTTCGACATAGCAGCCCACCTTCGTTCAGGGATAGTCCAACAATATCCTGAGTGCCACCACAGCGAACACAGCCGTCAAGCTTTGGTCGGATACCAACCAGCCCCAGCACTTCACGTTCTAAATAAATTCGCAGCAATTTAGGATTAATACCATTTTCAAGCAAAGTCAGTAATTGTTTTAACAATTGATAACTGTGTCCAACTGCTTCCTTCTCAGGAATAACCCGATCAAGCAACTCACAAAAGTAAGAAGCATATGCCATCATCATAATGTCTTCAGACAGTCGGCGATGATAATCATAAATCTCAGCATCATAAAGCAATGAAAGTCCTTCTTTATAATTGAAGGTAAAGCTGGCGTCGACAAACAACTTAGTTGCCGGATAAAGCTTACTGCGGCTTTTCTTTGAACCACGGGCAAACAAGCCTAACTTGCCGGCCGTGTCAGTTAAAATGGTAATAATTTCATGCGATTCACCATAATTAATCCGGCGAATAACAATACCATCAATTTGTTTTTGCATATAGCATCCCTACAATTCAAAATCATCGGTATTGTAACCAAACTCATGCAGGTAACGATCCTTATTGCGCCAATCTTTCTCAACTTTTACCCAAAGTTCAAGAGTCGTAGGCTTATCAAACATACGCCGCATATCGCGTTCAGCCTGTTGACGCACTTTTTTAATTAAACCGCCCTGTTTACCGATTAATATACCTTTTTGACTTTTTCTTTCAACGATAACCGAAGCAATAATATGAATGCTCTCCTCTGTTTCTTCCCAAGCATCAATAACTACTGCAACCGAATGTGGCACTTCTTCTTTAGTATGGTAAATAACTTTCTCACGAACATACTCGCGAGCGACAAACTGACGTGAAACATCAGTTAACTGCTCTTCTGGATATAAAGCCGGTCCCTCAGGCAAATACTGCTTAATTACTGTCAGTAACTCGGTTACATTATCACCGGTTTTAGCGGCAATCGGAATAATCTCACTAAAAGCACCCATTGCTTCAAGCTCGACCAAGCGTTCAATCATCTTTGACTTAGAAAATTTATCAATCTTATTTAAAACTGCAATAATTGGTGTCCCAAGTTGCTTCAAGCGTTCCAAAACAAACTCGTCACCTTTACCAAAACTTTCCTCACCATTAATCAGCATTAAAATAACATCAACACCCTCAAGTGCAACATAAGCTGAATCATTCATGTAATCCCCCAACTTATGTTTTGGTTTATGAATACCTGGTGTATCAACAAAAATAATTTGCGCATCATCATAATGAGCAATACCGCGAATCATATTTCGAGTCGTCTGTGCAGTATCACTGGTGATTGCCAGCTTATAGCCTATCAAATCATTCAACAGCGTCGATTTTCCAACATTTGGCCGGCCAACAATAGCAACAAAGCCTGATTTATACGTCATCACATTACCTCTTTTGCTTAAAATACTATATCTATTGTACTATATCTTGACCCGCCGGTCTACTTCGGGAAACTAAAAAAGCGCGCCGGCAAGCGGCGCACTTTTCTTTTTTTTACTTATTAATTGTTTCAGTAATATCTTCTCCATTAGTAGCAATTACTTTTTTGTACCAATAGAAACTATCTTTTTTCATACGACGTAAGTCTTTCATACTTTCTTCGTCGCGGTTTACATAAACAAAACCATACCGTTTTTGGTACCCATTCAACCAGCTTAATAAATCAGTGAATGACCAAGTACAATACCCAAGAACTCGCGCGCCATCAGCAATCGCATCATGAACCGCATCAACATGTTTGGCTAAATAATCAATCCGATAAGTATCATGAATTTGCTCATCAGCAGTTAAATCATCAAAAGCCCCAAGTCCATTTTCAGTAATCAAAATTGGTAAGTCATAACGACTGGTTAAACGGCGTAACGCAATGCGCAACCCTTGTGGATCAATTGTCCAGTCCCAGTCAGTTGTTTCCAAAAATTCATTTTTAACGGTACGATACATACCTGGAATTCCAGTTGACTTACTTGTTCCCTTTTTACCGGTAGTATTTTGACTTGATGCATCACCAGTGATACCATCAATCGGATTCCACTCATAAGTTGCCGTTTGATAATAATTAACACCGATGAAATCCGGTAAACCGGCAGCAAGAATAGCATCATCGCCTGGTTCAACAACCGGTGCCAAATCATTCTCTTCCATAAAGTTCCAAGCAATTCTAGGGTATTTCCCTTTACAATAAACATCCAGCCACCAGTAACTTTCAACTTCATTTGCATTTTCAAAAGCAATGATGTCTGCTGGCAATGCACTCTTCGGATATGCCGGTCCATAAGCAAAGCTTGGCCCGATTAATCCGTTTGGCACCATCTCATGGAAACTAGCAATTGCTTTCGCATTTGCTAAGTTAGCATGATGGTTCGCCTGCATCATTCGCTTGCGGTCTGACACCTTCGGTGGATGGACCGCCGCTAAATAACCTAACCCAATAAATACATTTTGTTCATTTAATGACACCCAGTATTTAACCCGGTCACCAAAATGCTTATAAAGAACCCGGCAATAATTATCAAAATCATCAATAATCTGACGTGATTCCCAACCAGCATATTTATCTTGCAGAGCTTGCGGTAAATCCCAATGATAAATAGTTACCAATGGTTCAATATTATGGGCAATTAATTCATCGATTAAATCGCTATAAAATTGAATACCGGCTTGATTCACTTCACCGGTTCCATTTGGCAAAATACGTGTCCAGGCAATTGAGAAACGATATGCTTTCAAGCCCATTTCTGCCATTAGAGCCACGTCTTCTTTATAACGATGATAATGGTCCACAGCAACATCGCCATTAGTGTCTTTATAAGTTGTACCAGGGATACGAACATATTCGTCCCAAATTGACTTTCCTTTACCATCAAGATCCCATGCACCCTCTACTTGATAAGCAGCTGACGCGCTTCCCCACAAAAAGTCTTGCGGAAATGGTTTTCTCTTCACATGAAACATGTAATCTCCTCCTTGAATAATTCTTCTTAACTATACGCCAAAAAACACACCCTGTAAAGCCAGTCACAGCTTTTTCAAAAAATGAAAAGGTTTATTTTTTTATCAAACAGAAAAGCCCTTGTTTATTGGGCTTTTCTTTTTATTTGTTTTTATTATTGCTATTCATTACAATTCATTTTGCATAAAGTGTTCGCAAAGTGTTCGTAACTATTCAGCATACAAGACAAATATTAAAGTTACACCCGATTCATCACCGCCATTTCCATAGACACCATATAACACTTTTGCCTCTTTGTTACAAACAAAATCTTTGTATCCTGTGTCTAAAACAGCGATATTGTATGAACCTATTTCACCTTTTTGTGTAACTCCAGCAACGCAGAAACTCCCATCGTCACTGTAATCTGCATAATCGTAATTGTTGACTATTATTTTTATAATTGTATTTGCTGAATTATTTGTATAACTATCTTCATTTAGTTTTAAATCCCACCAGTTTGCTTCAATGGCAAGTTCCTTTAATAACTCATTGGAAGTATTAATATTTGACAATCCCGTTTTTTCTGAATACTCTTTTCTCAAGCTCATGTTCTGCGAGTCGCACCCAACTAACCCAAAAAACAAAAACAATGATCCAACTAATAAAACAACTTTTTTCATATCCTAAACCTCATTTCATATTTGATAAAAATATATCACAATTATGCACGCACTGCAAGAACGCAAATATTTGCGTTCTGGCAAAAGAAAACACCTTTCCGCTACAATGTTACTCGAAAGGTGTTTAATATTCGTGTACGCCCATATATCGCGCGTCTGTCATGTTTAAAGCTAAATTATAACCCTGTGACATACATCTCACACTTTGGGAATAAAAAAAGCACCACAGGGGTGCTTTTTTGACACCTAATGGCGCCTTGATATATTTATTATACCATACATATAAAATTAATCAATAACTTTCTTGTAAAATTCCATCTATCACTTCTATACCTATTTTAAAATTGATTACCCATGAATCGTAGTAATTTAAATTATTTATTTTTTGTAATATATCCTTTATATAAATTCTGCATTCTTTAATTGTAATGTCTTTACGTTTGGATAATGCATCATCTCTACACAGCAAATTTATTGTCGAAACTACCACAACGAAAATTCTTAATAAGTATTTATTTTCCTCAAGTAAGTTTATCAAATCATTCCTAGTATAGCTAATAGGAAATAAACTCATTAAATAATTCACAAATTCTGGCACATGATTTAAAGTATCAACCGGAATGCAACTAAAGACAACATTATTATGTGCATATAAATTCCTTACATTTGATATTTCTTTTATAATATTATTATGACTCTTAATTGATGAACCATCTGCATTTGTTGAACTAAAAATTAAAATATCTTTCTGAAGATGATAAAAATGTCTAATGAAAAAATCAATTAATTCACTAAGAGTTGCAAATGAAAATAAATCATAGAATTTATCTATACCTTGTAATTGATTGAATTTTCCATAATCAAATGTAACAGCACCAACTTTAAATTTAATCCTTTTACTACCTTTTATATTTGGGTTGTTTGACATAATCCTACTTATTTCATTTCTAATTATACTACTTGCAGTTAAACTATTTATTATAATTCTGTTAGATTCGGCGGTATTGAAATAGAGTTCATTCATGTATACTTTTAAGTCATGTTCAAAGCCATTTAATAGTCTCCCATATAACAATAAAAATCTGTGATTAATTGCTGCAGCAGTTACCAAATCATCAAAATATATATTTCCATACTTACAATTGTTGTTTTTAAGGTTATACCTGATCATATTTTCAAAACATACCCTGTTTCTTTTTAAAATCTGGAAAGTTGTATTATAAATTAAATATGTTTCTGCATATTTATCATCACTAAATTGCAACCCTTGCTGTTTTAAGTCGATAATTATTTTCTCTGCACTATCCATTCCCATCACTCCTTTAAAAATTATATCATATTGATTAAAATAAAAAAAGACCGCCAATTAAGCGGTCCCGTTTTTATTGAAGTGAGTACGTTGTTAAGGGCAAAGATATGAATCAAAACGCACCCAATTATTATTTTACACATATAGTATAAAATCAAGACGGCAACCAAGATTATCGAAAAGTGTGAAATGATCGAGAATACAAGGATTGTTGCCGTCTGGTGGGATTATAAAATGGAAATTTTAGTATTCCCACAAAATAATTGTAGCATATTATCTTTAAATATCAAAGGCAGAAGATTGATAATTGATAAGGGCATATCAGTGAAACAACAATTCTTCCGCCTATTTAAATTATAACATAAAAATGACGACAACAGGAGCATCAAAAAATTGAAGTAATCTGATTGCTTAGGGAGTTGTCGCCTGCGGGATTAAAGGCTCTTTTGAACGAAAAGACCTCCCGCACAATCATTATAACACAAAATTACGGCAGGTCCCCCCATGTATTTTACAAAAATAAAAATGCGCATCAAATAAAATAACCTGCCGTATGGGTGAATGCTTATCTGAATAACACTCGCCCATAAACGCATTATATCACAAAATAAAAAGACGGCAACATATTACAATTCAATTGGGGGAGAATTAATAAAGTGTTTATGCCGTCTACAAATGTAAAAGATAAATCAAATACCTTTGTGTAATTAATTATAAAGTAAAAAATAAAGGATTTCAAGTGTTACAAAAACCAAATTGTAATGTAAAAACATATGATTATTGATTGAAATATTTTGATTAGATAGGCATATACAGACACCTAATTATAAAAGCAACCACACTACTTTAAAAAAGGAAGATGAAATTAATTCACCATTATGTGGTTGCTTTTTATTGTTACGAGTATGTCTAAGGGAAATACTCAAATCAAATATATATTAGATTACTTGTATTTTCAATCAATACGCTTTTTTAATTTATCAATCAAAAAACAACCACGTCAAAGGACAGGCAAGCCTACGTGGTTGCAGCATTATTCTATAATGGTATGGACAAAACAATAACTGGAAATAGTGTTCAACATTGTCCACGTTCTAGATGCAACATACAAAAACTATACTTGTTTGTATCATTTTGATTGTAGTTTTTGCTTGGACAAACTAAATGATGCGGATCAAGAAACAATAAACTCATTATATTTGGATTATCCTTTATGAAGAAAACTCTTAGGCTGTCAACCCCGCATTGATAAATCTCATCGAATTCAAAATCAATTACCCTTTTAGTATTATATTTCAATATTATTTTACGAACTATTTCTAGCTCTTTTCCTTCAACCCTATGAAAATGATAGTAATTTGATTTATCATTACCACTTAACCACTGTTTGAAATTATACAATTGTACTTCCTGCAAAATCTTATAAAACAACGTGTTCATAACTTGAGTAAACTGTGCAGAATCTTTTAAATAATTACTAAATCTATCAACTTTAACACTTTCAAAAGAAAAATTTTTAGTTGAAATTACAACTACTTCATCCTTGGGTGGCATTGTTGTATTACTCACACTTTTATGGGCAGTTCTATTGTTTTTAACCTTTTTCTTCTTCGCCATAATGTTCTATCTTTCCGCATATTCTTTAAAGATATCTTTGTCGGAAATAACATTTTGACTAGCTTCGTATGGTTTCAAATCACCTCTGGCATTTTTCCACGGCAACTCTTGGTGAGTAATGCTTTCTAATTCTCCGCCGTCAAATTCTCCATAATTATCAAAAATATCGTTTAAAAATTTTTCTACTTCAGCATTAAACTTTGGAGACTTACTTGTCTCTAGGAGCGTCATACCGCTTCCTTTATATATATCATACAATTCAGTTGAAACCGGACCGTGTACCCAAGCTTGAAATTTACAATCAAATAAT
Organism: Culicoidibacter larvae; assembly: GCF_005771635.1. Taxonomy (GTDB): domain Bacteria; phylum Bacillota_I; class Bacilli_A; order Culicoidibacterales; family Culicoidibacteraceae; genus Culicoidibacter; species Culicoidibacter larvae. The sequence continues at coordinate 15,230 of NZ_VBWP01000009.1, forward strand.
TTGTTAGTTAAATCCTCAGGAGAATCATTTTCAATGTAGATAAACCAACTGTATGCATACCAGCATAGTTTTTGTAATTTTTTATGTGTCATAGGCTCTTTGTTTAAAAACCATTCAGCAACACTAAAAATTGTGATCTCATTCATAATCACCACTCCTTTCCTTAATTTTACCATAAAAGGCTTTACTTGCAATAGGTTTCGCTTTATATCAGTATGCCAGGATATATATTATATAACTAAAGCGACACAATAAAGAGACATTAGGTAGACATAAAAAGACGAACCGAAGTCCGTCTTGTGGTTATTCAAATGCAGCTTTTTCAATCCAGACTAACCGACGCTCTTTTTTGTTTCCTTGCCAATCACATGTAACCACTTCGCAACGATAGAAATCGCCTTGTTCCTGAACAATTGTATCTACCCATCCGCCTAATTGGTCTTGTGGGCGAATGTGTACAATGAATGGGTCTTTCCAACGGTCGGCATCAGCAGGCTTGTTTACATTAAAGCCAATCAATGCTCCGTTACCCCATTCAGGCATACTACGCCCCCACGCTTCACGTTTTAATAATTTTGGTGCAATAACCATGAAATCATCATCTCCTTGTAAATTTGAATCGTTTTGTGATTCCTGAATAAAATTGTATGGGTCGACATACTTACCATCAACGCTAATATCAACGTGCAAATGTTCGCCGTATGATAACCCGGTATTTCCCTGTGTGCCGATTGCATCACCGGCTTTGATGTTCCCATCATTAATCAATAAACTAGCCATGTGCATTAATCGATACTGTACATTCCCGCTTGTAATAATAACGCAATTCCCTCTGTTGTCTACATTGCGTACTACTTGTGCGTAGCCGCTTATTGGGGCGTATATTTTGCAACCACGCGGTGAACCGACTAAGTCAATACCTTTGTGTCCCTGGTATGGGTTTGGAATTGCGGTATTTGAATAACCATATTCACCTACCCAATCACGAACACCATTGCCCCACGTGCGGTTATCATACAGACACGTTACGGTAACAACCATTTTATGCGCTGCGCTGTATATATCCATAATTACCCCTCCAATATATCGGGTTTTTTATATTGCCCTGAATCATCGTTTTTAGGCGTTTCTAGCGATGTTTGTTCCGACTGTACAATTACAGGTTCTTGAACCGTTTCGCTTGGTTGTGTTAGAGTCTCTGCTACCTGTGCAGCATCTACAACAATCGGTTTATCAGTATCGATTTTCAATGATGCTCCATTAACCGTCTGTTTGAATAAATCGTAACCATATACCGCTAACCCGGCAGATACAACACCTGTAATAGCTGCTTCAACTGTTAATCCATTAAAGGCTAGAGAGACGCCAATACCTGCGACCGTTACAATAATCGGCACAAACTGGTTTTTAATATTCACTCCTTTAACAACTTGACCTAAAACTAAACTAATTGCGATAACCGGTAATGATACCGTTACTCCTAATATATTCATAGAATCCATCTATTTCAACTCCTTAAAGGGGCTAACGCCCCATAACATTTTTTAATTTCTTCCCGCTTTATTATCAAGGCATCTTCCAGTGAAAACAGCTTGCGCAAGGCAAGTTGCACGTTTCCACCACGGACAATAATGTTTCATAACTACCCCCCTCTCAAAATTGATACCACTACCCCAAGAATAAACATAAACAAGGTAATTAAGAAACCAATAATCGTTCTATCTTTCCATTTATTGTTTTCCTTGTATTCTATCGCTAATTCACGATGGACTGTTAATATCGCGTTCTCAATAGCTTGTTTAACAGTAGTGTCAAAGTTGTTTTGTGTAGTTTCAATCTTAGCAATCTTTTGGCTATTCTCATCAGCCTTTTTATCAGCCTCTTTAGCAATCTTTTTTGCATCATTTGCAGTATCCGCTACGTTTTGCAACATCGCATCAATTGACTTTCTCGTGTAGGTTTCACCAGTTGTCATTCGTCATCACCCCGCTGTTTTAAATGTTGTGTTGTAATATACTTGAAGTTGAACAAGCGATTCAGGTCGTTCGATTGCCTCTCCCTTCAAGTTAATGCTGTTACGGCACTCTTGGTAATATGCTTTTAAATCCGCTGTATTTTCTGCAATATCTTTCCCATTTGCAACAATACATTCATCATCAAACAATGTACCAAGAATGACAACAATTTCCGCCCGAAACTTATTCAACTCATCCAGTTCATTTTGTTTTTTATTGAATAACAAAGCATCATTATACTTTTGGTTATCAAATGAAAATTCTCCACCTGAATATTGCCAAAACTCTACACCTGTTTCGATCATCTTTTCAAACTGTTTTTGCGTAATTTCAACCAAACCAAGCTCAGGATCAATAACCTTATTTATACAAGTTATGTATTTATTATCATCTACTGTAATATTTATTTCTAACATTCCTGCACCTCCTATTTATACCCGATTACTTTTCTCAATCGGACATCTTGATTTTGACGATATATATACGCACTCACTAATGAATTTGCCGTTCTTGAAAACTCAAATGCACATGCTACAATTACTGGTGTTGTATAACCTTGAATTACGTTTATATACACACCCCTATTACTTGTACCACCATCAATAATTGTATCTTTGTATACTTTTGCTGTGGGCGCAATTAACCAAGTACTTGCATCTTTCTTAATTTCTAAAGTTATTTCTAAGCAACTATAATCATTCCAAGATTTACCGTTGCTTATTGGAACAATCGTATTTCCGGTCGTTGTTACGGTCAACGCTCCATCAAACAATACTTCGCCCTGCAATCCAACTATACTATTAGTATTTTGAATTGTTTTCTGCTCATGTACTTCTAGTCGGGGATTAATTGTTGGATAGTTTACTCCATAAGCCGCTGAACTTCTAGCATCTTTGATTTCTTGTTCTGATGGTGCCAATCGCGCTGATAAAGTGGCGAAATTACCATATACCGCTGATTTACGTGCATTTATTAACTCTGCCTCTGGTACCACTTCTCCAATAATATCCAATATTTCTTGTTGAGAAACATCAACCATTTGTTGCAATTCTTCTTTATAATAATTGATATAATATTGCCAAATTTCAATGTCCTTATCAGTTATATCAGCAAGCTTCAAGCGCACGTTTTTGCTACACTTAATTATTCGTAATTCTTCAGCTAATTGACTGAGTTCCTGTAATAGTTGTTCTAAACTCATATTCTACCTCCTATATATACTTAATCTGTTCGTATTCGACAAATACATTAACGTTTGCCAAGTTGTATTTAAGCGTGTTTTTCATTTGCAATTGATTTGCAATAATTGTGTTGTTTCCTACTATCAACGCCACATTCTTACCATTTATTGATACGGTACAGTCTTTGTCAACATTGATAACAAGTTCGGTAACCTCATTATGGAAGTTTAATTCATATATCATTGACGTATTTGTTTTGTAATAATAGTCGCTTTCGCACCAATCTGTTGCTTCGTCAAACAAATCGCAATATCCATAACCACCAATTTGCACTTTGACAAACGGTAATGCTAGAAAATTAAACTTATAGTATACTAATCCTTCGCTTCCTTCGGCTTTTGTAACTTCGGTACTTGTATGCTTAGCAGTAAAGATATCACCTTCGCGATCAGATACTTCAACTCGCATCATAGAAGCTGGAACAACAATATTATCAATGAGTAGTTGGCCAATATCATACGTTTCACTTCTTGAATGATTTTTTGTAACCACCGCAACAGTAAATGACAACGGTATGTCTCTGAAATGATTTTTATTATCGAATATATTTTCTTGCCATATAGTGCCGTCTCTGAATGGTACTTCAACACCAATATTCTTTTTTTCAGATGTGCCGACTAATATATCAGAAATATAAAACTGCACTCCTAACGCAAACCTATTCAAGTCTACACCGTTTATTTTTACCCAATTCCGTTTACGCAAAATTACCGCCTCCAATCATCTTTATAAAACTTAATGGCTCATTATCAACTATGAGTTTATCATTTTGGGGATTGAGTACATCGTAGTTATACCCAACTATATGAGTATCTTCTCCATTCATGAATGGCACATTGCCAATAGTAACTCCTTGACCGATAATATCAGCACTAATATAAGCCAAATCCAACTCGACACTCCTATTCAAACCAATTTGTAAATAAATATTTAGCGACTGTTGAGCTAATGCATCGACATCTGCTTGTGTTCGCAAATCATTATTTCTAATAACAGCATATACTCCCCCGAATTTCTTGTAACTATCAGCATCAACAATTTTTTTAACAATTTGCCTTGGCTCCATTTTGTATCCGATTATTCCCCATTCTTTTGCAACAATAAATGTGTTCCATCCTTCTAAACCTTTAGTTGATGGGTCGAAGCTGTTTTCACCAATGTTAAAGATATATTGATATGGGTCGCGCAAATTAGCCCCAGCGGCAAGTCCCCCGCCTTGAGAACCATAGTAATTGAAACTTACTCCGAAATGTAAATGCGGTCCACTCGACAATCCTGTATTTCCAGTTCTTCCAATCCATGTATTTGGCGCTAAAAGTTGTCCAACTGACGGCTCTATTGATGACATATGCAAATAATAAAACTGTCCATATTGCTTAACTCTCTGTGTACCATAATCTACAACTTCTAAAAACACATATAAGCCTCGATCATCACTTGCATTAGACCAGTTAACATCAATTACTTTTGTCCAAAACGGTGGAGAATATAACGGTGTTCCAACAGATGCCTGGATATCGATACCATTGTGTTGATAATAGGGCTGTGGATAACCGCCACCATAGCCAAATATCCCAACCCAATCTTTAAATCCATTTCCCCAATAGCGATTATCGAAATGAGTGTTTACTTGCACTAAATCAGCGTGGTTAGCACCAACTATTGAACTTAGCCCCTTGTAATTATCATAAACAAGGTTATTAGGAATAGCATTTCCGTTGTCAATCCAACCATAAATAGGTACTTCTTCTTCCCATTCACTCACCGCCATTATTCCGTTTTTAAATAATGTTCCATCAAGCGTCTGTTCAACCATAAGCGTATTATTAATATCACCTAGAAGCTCACCGCCATTAACAATTGGTAAATGGGATATATTAAGAGCTTTACCAACGTTATCTACGACAATATAACCACCCACAATATCTACTATCTCCATCAATGCTTCATACACGGTTATGGGCGTTTTCAATTCATAAATCAAGTCTTTATTAACGCTAATATTTCTGCCATTAACTTTGTACATAGTAGCTTTAGAATTATACTGATTCAAAATATCATCAATAACAGCTTTTGATTTCTGATTGTACGTTTTGTCAGTATTTAGAATGACATTATTTAACTGACTAATCAGTGACTTACACGTGTACGCTTCAGTAAATAACCCTTGATTATCCATGTTTGACTTCTTTACAACAGGAACACCAGCAAATACTTTCTTGCTATCCTTAAACACTTCAACAAGCGTTGCACCCGTTTCTATTGAAACATCACAACCGAATAATAGAGTAAATTCAAAAGTAGAAAAGTCATTCATGATATTGTTTCCGGTTGCTGATATCAGATAGCTATTACCATTTTTAGAATCAAATAATAATGCGCCATCTAGATATATCATATATTCCATCACAGCACACTCCTTACAAGTAAACGAGCAAAGTTAGCACTCTTGTTACTTGCATCAATTTGAACGTCATATGGACTTAATAAATCATATTTCAATGATTCAATATACATCTCAACATCAATTCCTTGCACTGGTTCAAATACCCTGATAATATTACCAACCTTGAACGCATCGACATTATCAACGTATGATAAATCATAAGTAGAAAAGCTAAGTGAATATATTGGTGTTTTGTATTGATTCAAATATTCTTTAGCCCATGAAGTCAGAGCTGCTTTATCTACGATTTCATTATTCTTTGGTTGAACAATGATTTTCCCATACTTAGCAATCGAAACAGCATCATTGACCGAACCATTACTTAAATCATCTCGACCGGTCGCATATACTTCCGTAGCTAAATTGGTAGCATCTTCAGTTAATTCATAAGACCGAATATTGTATCCAAGTTTAACTGGTTGATTTACTCGGAATACGTCATGGTCTTTAGAATATACATTCATAATCAACGCCCAGCTTGGCAATGTATCTCCGCCATCGATTTCTGGGTCATAGCGTCTAATGTTAAATGTTGCTCCAATTGAATCGAAAAATACGTTCAAAGCTTCAACACCACTTTTTCCGAAATCATCATTAATCTTAAACTTTGTTGTATCAAAGTACGGATCAGTTACAGAAATAAATTGGATTTGCTTTTCCTTTGGCTGTCCGGCATTATAGACACGGTTAGTAAAGTTCTTGATAACATCGTTCGGCGTAATACCAAAGGCATTGCCATTTGTCATTAATAAGCAATCATTTAAAAACGCTTCGGCACTTTCGCATATTATTTTTTTCTTCAACAATCCATCATCAAATACATCAATTGTTTTTAGAATTCGTCCTGTAAACTCCCAGCGGTCTGACTTCCACAAGTATACAAGTGTACTCATTGGTTCTAACCAATCATACAATGGGTGTTCTCGTAGTATTTCAAACTCTAGTACGTCAACATCGTTACGATTGCCGGCAAAACTCCCGCTGATAATTGTGTAATTATCCCGCTGAAATTGACTATCCCAAATAACACGCTCATCATCAGCAGAACCAATCTTAATTGCGGTTAATCGAAAGTTATTATTTTCGCCCATAATTAAAGCCCCTCATCTGCACTTGCAATTCATTTGTTTGCTGTTTATTCACATCATCAAGTAAATACTTTATAATTTCCTTACCGTCAAGGTTAACAACAACTTGAATAGGTTGATTACCGCCAATATTCGCACCAATTTTTTCCATGCCTGATAATATCCAATTTGCAAGTTCTTGTTGAACTCCACCATTTGTCATTGGAACAACTGCTTCAGCACCTCTCTCGCCAGCAATATTCAATGTTGCCTTAGTCAAAATACCACCAGTGGCTAGCAATGGGATGTGTGGTACTGTCGGGAACTTAAATCCACCTACAAACGGAACCCAATCGGGAATATCAATTGTTCTTAACAGTGTATTAATACCATCAATTGCTAAGTTAATTAGTCCAATAATTGCATTGAAGGGGACTTTTACAAATGCAAACAGCATATCAAATAGTCCACCGAATATTTGCACAATGTTATACCAAGCATCTTCCCAATTGCCCGCTAACACATTATTTACAAAAGCAATAAGGTTATCAAATACCTTTATTACCGCATTGAACCAATCCTCAAATGGTTTTACTAGTACCCCGTATATTAGGTCTGCAAAAGGTCCAAACACTTGATAAATGCCATCCTTAAGCCCAGTAAATATCCCTAAAATATCATCCCTGAACACTGTAACTGCTAAAACAATCGCAGCGATAGCTAATATAGCTAAACCAATCGGGCTTGTTAAAAACCCTATTGCTGCTCCTATTCCAGTAATAATTGGCATTAATCCCATCATAATTACTCCTAATGGTAGTAAGGCTGCAACAATACCAACTATCGCAACAATTAAGCCTTTAGCTTCGGGACTTAACTCCTTGATCCATTTCACTACTCCTTGAATAATCGGCACCAAATCACTTATTATTGGCGCAACAACTTCAGCAATAACATCTCCAAACTCCGCCATAGCCAATTCCATATTATGTGTTGCAATAGTCAGCTTTCCCATCGGTGTCGATATTTCTGAGCCAGTTGCCGCCAGTTGCCCATCGGCACCAGCTAATGTATCTAGTAAACTCTCAAACTCGAATCTTCCACCCCTAATGGCATCTGCCAAATCCGGACCCGCCTTAGCGCCGAACGTCTCAATTGCCATTGTTGTAGCAGCGGCAATATTTGGGGCGTTTTTTATTTGCTCAAGCATTGACTTAAACTCTACTTTCGCATCTTTTCCAGCGGCACTCCAATTGCTTATTGCTTTCTTCATACCAGAGAATGCAATTTCTGTATTAACTCCGGCTTTTTCCCAAGTACTAAATAAAGCAATTGATTCTTTAACTTCAAATCCTAAAGCACGCATCGGGGCTCCATATTTCGCCAAATTAGTGGTAAGCACATCCATAGATATACCTGTGTTTTGAGATGCAACTGTCAACGTGTCCAATACGCTCATATATTCTTCAGCAGGAATTGAAGCATCACCCATCGCGCGAGAAACCAACTGAATAGCTGATGAAACATCTAATTCGTTAACCTTCGCAAATCTTAAAAAGTTTACAGAAGCGTCTTTTAATACACTTCCTGTGAATCCAAATCGAGTATTTAAATCACCAACTGCAGTAGCAACATCATCGCTATCAGATGCAACACTTCCATATACGTCCTTGGCTGTTTCCTTTAGTTCCTTAAGTTCATCACCAACCGCTCCTGTTGATTTGGCAATTGTATTCCAACTTTTATTTAGATTCTGAGAAATTGCATAAGCACCAGTTAATGCTCCAGCAGCCGTACCACCGATAACAGTCATTGTTTTACCAACGTTTTTGATTTTTTCGGCATTATCTGTTAATTTAGTCCCTAACTGACCCAGTCCTTTGGAATAGTCTTTCTCTGCTTTCTCGACATCTTTCAACTCATTTTTATACTTAGCTAAAGCATATTCGGCAGAATTTATTTTCTTCTCGTACTTTTCAACTTCCGCAACGCTTAGACTACGAGTTTTACTCTCTTCTTCATAAGCCTTTTTCATTGCCTTTACTTTGTCGGATTGTGTAGCAATTTGACTAGTCAAAAATTGATGCTTTCGTGCTAGTTTTTCAGATTGAGTTTCAGTCTTTTTCATTTCTTCATTTTGAAGTTTAAAAGATGCCGCACTCTTTTTTTGCGACGTTTCCATTTGGTTAACCGTCTTTACATATTCCTGCGCACCTTCAGCAGTTATTTTAAAACCTACTGTTGCAACTTTATTTTTCGCCATGCCTACACACCCCCCATTTCACTTAAAAAGGCATCACCGTCTGAAATAACGCTAGATTCTTGATTTTCAACCTTACCGCCGTTTCTCAAACGTTCAATTTCAAAATATTGATCAATAATATTGTTGAGTTCAAATATATCCATTGTTTTAAAATCAGTTTCGGTCATGCCTATTTGATATGCGATAGTTCTTAAAAAATTAAAATCTATCGTCTCTTTTTTTTTACGTTTGCCGGGTGTTTGACTGCTTGCTTCTCAGCCGCTTTAATATTCATAGTGTCAAACGCCAACCCAACAGCTTTCACAAGATCGGTATATTGCCAACCGTTCAAGTCCTTCAATTCATTAATGTCAATGTTGTAAGTGGGGTTAATTTCATTCATAGACTTTAATGCGCAATACACAATAGTTTTCATGTCCCTCACGAACAGATTTGAAATATTGTTGCCATCCATCGAATCGGCAAGCGCGTGGAAAGATTTTCCTGTAATTTCCTCGTACCACTCCATAGCTCCAGTGCTTAGGAAAAGTCTGTATGTTTTATCGCCAATAGTTAGCGACTTATGATTGATTACACTCATGTGAAAAACCTACTCTTTCTTTAAATTATTAGTCGCTGTTTCGATTAATAACTTTGCTTCGGCATGATCACGTGGCGGGTTAGAGTGCCATTGTGCTCGAACTAAATCCACATTGTCTTTATTTACCTCAGCAAAAATGCATGGTTCACCATCTTTAGATGCTGACATAGCCGTAAAAGTATATTCGTCTGGATTCTCCTCATAACCGCTACCCATTTCTTTATGCTCTTTTTCTAATTCTTTAGCCATTAGTAAGTGTGGATAACAAATAAAAGTTGAACCACCGCTCCGCATTGGTAACTCAGTTGTAAGTGCGAATGCTTCGGGATTTGCTTGCTCCCCAACGGCTGCAACATAACCAACTTCTCCAATTTCTTCAAACTTGCGACCCAATATTCTTGCTTGTACCTTCGGCGGAGTAGCAATAGTACTCAAAGCAACTTCTAACTCATTATTACCTGGTACAACATCATACACCTTATTTGAAGCTGTAATTTTAGTACTTTCATTAGTAATTGTTTGTTTGTAAGACTTTAAGTTTGGTGACTGAATTGTCTCGTTTTCGTATTCAACCGGCGATGCCTCTCGGTCTTTGATAAATGTAATATAACTATCTAATAGGCCAGTAATTACACTTTGCTTTTTTTCTGTAACAGTATTTCCTGCCATTCTATAACATCTCCTTAAATTAATTTTTCAATTTCTTTTGCAACAATATCCATCATTGCCTCTGTTTCACTTTCTAATGTAGGGCGTAAATACGGTTGCGCTTGTTGGAACTCGGTTCCATCTTCGACAAATCGTCCATAAAATTCGTCAGCAGTCCATCCAATAGATGCCGTGCCATCTTCTTCAATTTGATAAGCTATGCCATCTTTTTTAATGGCTCCTTTTGAATAACCCTTAACAAACTCAGCTTGACTCTGAACCTTTTCAACTCCGTGTTGAGCAGCCTTCTCAGTTATGTTGCCGATTTGCGTTGGATTTAACTCCAGCTTTCTTAATGTATCTGATACAAATTCAAACGCTGTTTCTAAATCATTACTCATACCAACACCTCTACTTCTAACTTCATGTGATAAATCTCTTTACTTTCAGTCGCACCTTCCAACCAATCAGAATTAATAAATACAACATCAGACTTGAGGCTTCCCATAACATCAGAAAGCAGCTCGAAGTCCATTGTTTGCATAAATAATGAAACCTGAAAGGTAAAACTAGTAATGTACTCTTCATTTGACGCCGAATACCTATTGTTAAATATTTGATGATATACAATGCGCGGGTAAACATTAGCATCTGCTTGTTTATAATAGACACCGCATTTATTTGTATTTAAAAGTGAATATAAAACATCATTCGCTATTTGAAATTTGCTCATCTACACCAACCCTTTGCATTGTTACTTTCTGATTAAGTGCTGAAATATCAACTGTTGAAATAACTGTGTAAATTTCATCGCCAATTTGTATGTGCTTGTCTATTAAATCCTCTTTCAAGGTAACTATCTGTAAATCATAGGTTTTAGATTCAGCACTATTTTTTGATGAGAACCTTTCACTGTTAAATGCACGTCCATAGTACAACGAATACTCTTTGACAAACTCTTTTCCGTCAATGACGCCATTTACTCGTTTGTTTTCGATTTTTCCAACATCACATATTCCATCATTCAGAACTACTGTCTCCGACTTTAGTTTCATCAATAACACCCCGCAGACTTAATTGCAGCAACTCTTTAGCATAGTTTGTTGAGAATAGTTCGCCAACATCGTTGAAATAATAACGGCAATATTCAAACAACAATACGGTGTCAGAATGTTTATCTCCCGGACTGAAGTCGTCATTGATATTTTTGAAATACTCAATACCCGAATCTATGATTAACTTCAAATCATCATCAAACACATTTGAGACAACCTTAAGTCTTTGTTTTAGTTTAGGTAATAATTCTCCCATTACTCATCAACTGCCAATCCATCAACTAACGCCTGTAATTCTGCTTTTCTTGCATTGCTTGGATATTTAACTCCCGCTTCATCTAATATTGCTTTTAACTGATCAGAAGTTAACCCGAATGATCGCAAAGCTGAATTAACATTTACTGTTATATTCTTAAACACCGAATTATCTTCAGCCGAATATACTTTTACAGTAGCTGTACCATCTAAATCGCCATAGATTTGTAATTCAGTGTCGCTTTGTGCTGAAGGCTGAGCAACATCAGCGTCCGACGTTTCATACATGAACATTTTATTAGTAGCGCCCTCAATTGTTACAGTAACAACCTGACTACCGCCACTTGTTAAGTTAACGGTATCAGGTGCTACATCAATTGTTACGGGCTTAACTGGGTGAATTACTAACTTTTGGTAATGTTACTACCAAGAAGTTCCCATCTTTAATTGATAATCCATGAGCAAATAACCGTGTCTTGTAAACTCGTTGGTCATCAAGGAATTTGAACTCATCAGAGTATTCAATTTTTTCAGCCATGCCAATTGCCATTTCATAATCCTTTCCAAATCCAAACACTGCTACACCAACTTCAACAGCGAATGATTCTACAATTTCTACTGCGATTGGTAAGTTCATAACCCAAACACCAAGAGCGTTTTGAATTGTGACTTGTCCAGCAAATTGGTCAGTGTATGTATCTGGATGCATTACTAGTAAAAGGCTGCCATTAGGACGTTTGTAGTTGCGCCCCTTATTTAATTTTCCTTTTAATTCATAGAATGATTGAGCAGTATAATCAGCCAAATCAATTTTATCTTTCAATGGTTGCTCTCCATTTACTGCATCTTTTTCTGTCGAACGCAAAATTCCGATTGGTTGGTCTTTTCCTGTACCATTCACAACTGCTTCTTCTAAAGCTACTGAAACTGCTTCGCTCAATACTGTGCGAACATAACGGTCTAACCATGTATTACCAAGTTCGAGCATAGCAAGAGGGATAGTCATAAATGCAGATAGTTTGTTTAACCCTGCATCAACACCTTCAAATCCAGCAGTTAACTCGGCAGTAATTTTATCGTTTAGTTTACCCCAAGTAGCTACACCGGTTACATTTGAGAATACCCAACGTGTTAGCCCTTTTGTGTATGTAATATTTAACTTTGACAATAATGGGTGGTCACGAAGTAAATCTTCAAATACACGATCAACAATTGTTGCCGGAAAAGCAAACTCTTCTTTAGTGCCATAATTTTCTTCATCTTTAATTTTGTTGTAGAATTCATTTTCTTCAGTAGTCAAAACTTGAGCGCCACGTTGAATTAATACGTCTTTATCTTGCGCGTTAATATATTCAGTTAGCGTATTTTGTGCTGCGTTTTCAGTTACTGCCGTGATGTAACTAGCAAACGCTTCTTGCTTTTCATCTTCTGTTAAACTGTCATTAAAAACTTGTTTTTTAAATTCATTTAATTTATCTTGATTCATCATTTTTTCTGCCTCCTAAAGCATCTAATATATTTTTTACAAAAGCATCGCTTTGCATAAACTTCGTTGAATATGAGTTTTCAGTAGTTTCAACTTCTTCTTCATCTTCTTCATCTTCTTCATTTTCAACTTTATTATCTTGAGTGTTTTCATCTTGAATAATTTCATTACAAAATCCTAATTCAAGTGCAGATTCAGCACTTAACCATTTTTCATCATCTAATAATGATTTGAGCTCATCATCTGAAATATTAATTTTTGTCTTATAGCTATTAACAACCGCTTCATTAATTGTCCGTAAATCTGAAGCGAGCTTTTCAAAGTCGTCAGCATTACCAGCGCCAAACGTCCATGCATTATGAATCATCATTGTTGAGTTGTTATGCATTTTGATAACATCACCTGCCATCGCAATAATACTTGCTCCACTGGCTGCTAATCCGTCTACAATAATTGTCACTTTGCCATCATGGCGTTTAAGCATGTTATGGATAGCTACCGATGCAAACACATCACCACCACCCGAGTTGATATAAACGGTAATGTCACCGCCTTTAGAGGTGCTAAGTGCGTTTTCAAACTCTTTTTGCGTACTACTATAAATGTAGTCATATAGCTTAATCTCCGTTGCTACTTTGTTCATTACTTCCAGCACCATTCTCACCCCCTTTCAATGTCAATTCACCATAGTTTTTAGTTAAATATCGTTTCTGCATTCCTGCTTCTCCGGTTGCTCTATCTCCGAGCTTAATTCTTATTTCGTCCGGCGAGTAAACGCTAGTTGCGATTAACTTATCAATTTTTTCCGCTACTTCAAATGGGTTAATATAAACTACTCTTGTTGTATCAATGAACACCGAATCACCTTGTAGAAATTCACTTGGTTTATATAGTTGTCGATTGATCTCACTTGCAAGCAACTCGACAATTGGATTGATACAAAATGATATGAAGTTCTTTGTTTGAGCTTCTACATCTGCTAGGTCTCCTTTTAGCAGCCCGGCAGGAATATGTAGTGCCATAGCAACATCGTCCTTAACCATTCCCAACGCATTCTTTGTATCCTCGAATGACGAGGATTTATACTGGTTGTTTAAATCCTCGAACTTCATCCCTTCCTGCAAAGGAACCAACTGCACGGGCTTATCACTTGATAAGGCGTTGAATAACTTCTCAAAATACTGCTTTATTTTTTTCTCTGCATCATCTTGAGCTGACATAGCAGCCGAAATATTAACGATTCCTCTAAAAGCCTTGCCAGCTTTGTAGCTTGATAATGTAGATGCAATAACTTTACCAAATGTCGAATAATAATCATCAATCATTGAAATAGCTGAATTATCATTAAGTCTGAAATAAAACACATCATCTCTTTTAAACGAACGATTTAACGACAAATCATCAATAACAACGTTATTAAAATACTTTGGTTTTAATACATAGTCGTCGCGATCAAAAGAAGAAGCTAAGTACAGATAATTGTTTTGTCCATCAGGAATTGAAACAACTAAAGCCTCATTGTCAAAATAAAGCTTCTCAATAACCGCTTTCCAAAACTCAATTGCATTTTGATTAGGATTAGGTTTAATGTTGAGCATATAGTAATTCATCTTTTTTACTTCACTGTCTTTTTCAAAGGTTCTAAACTCACACATGGCGATAGCATTTGCGATTAAGTCAACTGCCGAAGAAATAGCAAGCAACTTGAATTTATCTTCGTCAGCACTTCCCCCAGCTACAATCGGAATTTCTAGGAATGAGGAACTGTTTTTACTTTTCCAAAAATTAAATAATCCCAAATTATCCCTCCTCTCTATAAATCATCTAACCAATCTATATTTAATATCGGCGCAGCTACGGGTAATTCGTCACGATAAGCAAATGCGTGAATCATCGCCATAAATGCGTCTGTCTTTCTCGTCTTATATTCCTTTTTCTTGTATGACTTATTACCTTTAGCATCAACATCAACATAGACGTTATTTACATTCCACCGCATAAATGGATTATCACCATAGCTAATTAAATCTCTGTCGAATACATCTTCAATCAATGGTGCCAATTTGTTATGCGTAATATATCCAGAACGTACACACTTTAGTTCAAACGGTGATTCGGAATATATCTCTTTAAGAACATCAAACCTATAACTATCACAGGCGATTACTCCAACGTTGTAGTCTTTACTCATTTCGACAAACCAATTTAATGTGTGTTGTGCCGATATGCTAGTATCATCTACAATCGTGATTAACCCATCTTTAGCCCATGTATCAAGTGGCGCTTTGATGCCTTGTTCGAATATTGCCTGCTTTGTAATAAAACCGTGAGTGATGTAGTAATATTGGTCATTTTCCTTAAATAACAATCCAACTGCACAAAAGTCTTTGAATGAAGCGAAGTCGATACCACCAATAGCATTCTTACCTTTTAAATCAGGTAATTCTCTAGATGCTCTTTTGATATTTTCCCAACTAGTAACCTCGTTTAAAGCGTTCTTAAATGGCATATTCATTCTTTTTGTCATAAACTCATACATAGTTTCAGAATGTTTTAGCCCCTTGTTATACTCGGTAATCATTCCGTCTTTTAATATTGGAAATACTGTTATTGATGGATTTGCCATTTCCCAATTATCAAAATCCTTAACTTGTTCTTCATCATCTAGCCGACAAATGAATGGAAAGAACTTATCTGCTGGGTTGTATTCCTTAAGTACTAATTCTGACATTTCAATCATGTCATCAAGTACTGAATCGCGAATATCACCATTCGTTGTAAGATACAAGGTGCGATTATCTGCAACCTTATTTAGACCAGAGCGGAAAACCTTTATGCTGTCATAACTACTGAATCCATGTACTTCATCAAAGAAAACTGCTCCTTGGCGACCACCATCTTTTGTCCTGGCATTTGAAGTGCGATACCTAATTTTTGATTTTGTCGCTTTATTAACTATCGCTGTTTTTGTCCAATCAAATGACTTTTTCATAGTTGGTCGCCAATTGTTTAACATATCGTATATTTCTTCATACATAATCTTTGCTTGATCTTCACTGGTTGCGATAAAATCTATTCCATATTTATCGATACCGTTCTTCTTTGATGTAAGGAAGAATGCTAATGATGCGCCAAAACCAGATTTACCACCACCACGACCCATGAGCAGTAAGAATTCGTTAAATCTCAATATTCCATCTGATTGACGGTATCCAAGAAAATAACTTGCAAAAAACTTTTGCCAATCTAATAATGGGAAAAAGTAAGCTTCAGTAATGCTGATATAATCCTCAATTATTTGCATATCGAAATAGTTATCCTCTTTGGAATCTAGCAAATCTAAATAGTCAAATAATGCAAACCTATCTTTATTTACTTTAATTATTCCCATCTCAACTTTTTTTCGATATTCATCAACATACTTACAATTCCGGCTCCGGTTCATTATCTTCACCACCACCATTGTTTAACCACTGAATACCAAGTAACTCACGTAGTTTAATAATGTCATCTCTATGTATTTTCATTTGCTTCAAGTATGTATCTTGGATTTGAACCGCCGGATTTCTAATCAGACCATTAGAAGCCGATTCAATCGTAAGTCCATGTTTTTTTATCAGTGCTTTGGCATCTTCTACTTGCTGTTCGCAAAAACGATAATTCTCAATTGCTTTGCGCAATAATTCTTCGTTCTTTAGTTCCGTGTCCATTTCATCAACTCCTATCTGTTTGGTGGGGGTTATACGCGCGATGTATTTCTTTTGTAAGTGCCCCACCCCGTTCCCCATCACCTTTTTATTGGTCAAAACCTTTCGAGTGGGGGTATAATTATTCAAAAATATTTACCATCGTTCATCATTCCATTTACTTTCTCTCTTAACAAAACGATCATGCTTAGCATTGTGACATCTCTTACATAAACAACGTAGGTTATTAATATCTAGAGCTAACTGTGGATAGTTCTCTATCTCTTTTACATGGTCTACATCTTCAGCTTTGTGATACACTCCATTAGCTTTACATTGCTGGCATTCGTTGTTATCTCTTTCTAAAGCAACAAGCCTAAGTTGCTTCCATGCTTTACTCTTATAGAACTTAAGTTTTTGTTCTTTAGTTTTATAATTATTCATCTAACCTAACCGTCTTATACTTAGGTTCTCTTATTAACCTATTAGCAATATTAATTATTCTCTTTGCTATAAATAGTTTTAACTTATATATAGGGGTGGGTATTATCTTGTATTTAATACTAGGCATATGATCATCTCACTTCATTTATTTATTAAGTATTATTGATATAACTTAGCTTGTACCCAAAGTATGTTTGGGTTACTCATCTTCTTCATGTCCAAAGTATTTATCAAACTCATCATTGAGTATCTCTATATCAACAGGAATCAAAGTTCGGTAAGTTGTGATTCCTTCACCTAAGTCATTGCATACTGTTTGAATTGCTGTGAACTCTGTGCCTTCCGGTAGCTCGATTGAATCCTCTTTGTGGTTGATGTCTGCCATTCCTACAAATGGTTTTATTAATCTCGGCATTAATACCACTCCTTTATTTTTGTATTTTCAAAACAATAAACGCTCATCAAGAGTTCCGATTCTTTCGCCTCTTGCAATGATGTTTGTTAGGTAATGCAAAAGTCACCACCTTGTTTGCAACGATTATTCTATGTTCAGAATATTGTTAAAGCAAAATAGGGGTGACTAAAATGTCACTGTTTAGATTAATAAAAACATGGTATAATTTATGGTTATTTTAGACATAAAAAAAGAGAGGTATTTCAACCTCTCATAAAGTAAACTTTATTAATTAAGTAATCTATATGGCTTTAGTATAATTCATGTCAAGAGGCATTAAAAATAGCCTTATTTAGAATGTCTATATTTGGTATAGATTTACTGCTGAAAATTAAGCCCGTTCAATATGTGCGCGTTTAGATGCTTTTTTAAGATTAAACAGCTTATTTTCAGTCTTGTTGGTAATTATTCTATTGACTGTTTTTCTGTCAATATGAAGTACTTTTGCCGCTTCAGCAACACTCTTGTATGTAGTTATATACTCACCGTTGCTATCAAAGTGATCTATCGGCTTTCTACGCTTTTTACCAATGACTTTCGCTCTTTCAGAAGTACTAATCAACTTTAGATTAGCGATATGATTGTCATGGTTTATTTCATTCATTCTGTGAACATAGTAGCCTTTCGGAACCTTCTTCTTATAGTAAGACTGATAAACAAGTCTAGCAAGCGATAAATTACGTCTTGTAATAGTTCCAGAATCACTTACTTTAATTAAGGTAACTACTTGATTCTTACCAGAGCGCCCCAATTCCCTTTTTGTTTCAACATTCCGCACCTTTCCAGTATTGCTGCATTCGTAGAGTGGGAATCCATACGCTGGAAACCAGTATTCGCCGTCAGTTTCTTGGTGTTTGTCTTTCATTGGCTTCACCCTCAATCAACTTTTTAATTATTTTTTGTTGGCGTTCATTGCGTTGCTGTAAACTTTGAATTATTTTATTTGATGTGTCCGCGCTAATTTTATTTGAAGTTCTACTTAATTCTAGTGATTCTTTGTAATAATCTCTTGCTTGTTTATAATGGTTTTTCCACCATTCTAAATCTTCATTTTTTTGTTTTAAAGTGCGATTTTTAAGTAGTAAATAAATTGCTGTAATTGCTACAATTAGATTTGATAGTGTAGATATTATTTCAATCATTTTTTTGAACCTCGATTCCTTGCCATATATGCAATCGTATCCTCCACCAACATTCTTTCCGAAGCTCCTTCTGTCAGAACAGGTAATGCAACCGGTTCAATAAAGTTAGCTAGTTTTATGATACTGGTGTTTTGACAAATAAATGTTAATTCTTCAGTTGTGAATCGTTTTTGCATTTTTTCGTTAAATTCAATTTTATAGCAATGTTTTCTTTCGTGATACACACACATATCATTCCACCTCAAATCATTTTCCATGCTGATGATATTACGACTTTTTTCGAGAAATCAAAACCTTTTCCACTGAACATAAACCCTTTGTTATATTCATTATCCTTACAATAAACAACCTCTTTACTTATCGGTATTTCTCCGAGATGTTGTCCAGTTACATAATAATTAATTTCTTTCCTAAATTGAATGCAATCAGGATTAATATTTTGTAATAACTTTGACGGTTTCATTTCTTCACCAACCCTTTCATTTTCAAATATTCAATCACAGCATCAAGGTATAGTTGCTCTAATAGTTCGCGGTCATTCATAATTCATCATTCTCCATACTATCCACCAATGTATATAGACGTATTACATCATCAGATGTATGCCCGTCCCACTCGGGCGCATTTTCTAATTCTGGAACATTGTAACGATTCCACCACATCATTTCATCGTGATAAGTAAACATTCCAGCGGGTGTTTCAATACCTACAACAAACATATTATTAAACATTGAGCCATCAGCGTGTTTCTTCGACTTCCATGCAACTTTACTATTTAGATTGCATATTAC
The DNA here is from genome assembly GCF_005771635.1 of Culicoidibacter larvae. Classification (GTDB taxonomy): domain Bacteria; phylum Bacillota_I; class Bacilli_A; order Culicoidibacterales; family Culicoidibacteraceae; genus Culicoidibacter; species Culicoidibacter larvae. The sequence goes on from NZ_VBWP01000009.1 coordinate 34,803, forward strand.
TGAAAACAATACACTACGATGATTATACAATTCATTGAATGTATGATACCCATCACTCATATCTCCGTCAATTACATTAACCATTTCTGATTTAACAATATATTCGTACTCAGGAATAACGCCGTCATTCTCGCAATCTTCCAAATAATCTTCTGTGGCACCATCATCTTTAACAAATTTTCCAACCTTTACAAGTTGATAAATTCCCACTTCAGTATCTGTATCCTCATATTCCAACGCCTCTTCCATCCAGCTTTCGGCCATTTGCTTAGCCTCCGTCATTGATTCTGCATCTTCAAAGTTGTTACGAGTATCTTTTGCTAAAAATTTATCCATGTTATTCACTCCTATTTATAATAATTTTTCGGTACTGCGATGTGTTTTACTACGTCAATACCATTCTTTTTATCAAACACAAGTAGCTGCATTGCTTTCTTGTTGCCAACATATCCGGATTCAGCGTGCCAATAGTCAGTTCCACTGATACTTGAACAATGATGAATCATAATACCGTGTATTTCCTCGACTTTGTAAGTATGAAAATGTCCAGCAATTACATGGCGATCAGTTGTCGCCGCAAACATCATCGGTTCTTCGGTAGATAGCATCATCGGCAGTCGCTTACCTTCTTTATCTGAATGAGTAAAGCAAATCATATTCACACCAAATTGATAATATTGTCGTGGTTTATGGTTCAAAATAGGTGTTACTCTATCGTAATTATTGAAATACGCTTCTAATACCTTGAATATTGCATAACTAAGTGTTTCATCATGATTGCCACGCGACCATACGAGTGTAATGTTTGCCACTTCAGAAAGTCTGCTGATATTATCAATCATTGTTTCGCAAACTGTATCAATCATTTTTTTCCAACGTACATCGGTATCTTGTAGTGTTCCGGCTGATGTGAATGGTTTATTACTATCAAAGTGCAGCAAGTCTTGTCCAATTGGAACGATAGCTTTTTTGATGTCATTTTCTTTCATGTACTCATAACTTTGTTGAAATACATAATCAACTGACTTTCTGGCAATCTTCATATCGTAATTATCGCCTGTTTCCGAAGCCCAAGCGAGCTTTGGCATGTGGAAGTCAACTGCTGCTAAAACGGCTAATTTATCGCCTATTTTGTGCTTCTCAACGCCAACCCATGACTTTGGCATTGGTCGATTGCATAATCGTTTGAACAATTCTTCAAAATCAATTTGCTGCATCACACTTTTTGCCTTAAAAATCACTTGAAAATGTGAATTCCCTTTTGTATTAAGTGTTGGTCGCTGCCGTTGCAAATCATACTTCTCCGGGTCTTTTTTAAAAAAATCGTAAATCTCTGCATCGGTCATACGTGCTACATGAATTGCAACATCACCATTAATTTCAGATGCTTCAATTTCTTTGAACTCCGAAGGCTGTATTTTGTCCCTGTTTCGACGAATAACACATCTTACAGTTTCGTATGTCAAATTCATTACATCTGCAATATCAGTCATTTTAAGCCCGTCTGATGCGTGCTTTAATATCTGTTCGTTACGTTCTTTCTTGTGGTTCATTATTCCGCCCCTTCCAATAATTTGGATATTTATTATTTACATAATTCATCAAACTTTCATATCTTCGTCGGACAAATAGTTGCTTTCCGCTTCTTCTGCCTGCAATAATTAATCTAGGCATTTGGATCACCCGTTGTTTCTCCGAAAAGACGCATTAATCTGTCGTATCCAAGTTTTTCGACCAACAGCTCGTAAGATGTTTCAGCATACTGCTTTACCTCAATAAGTCTAAGATTCGTTGTTCCAACAACTTGTTCAAAAGTTGTTTCATCGTTTGCATCAGCGACGGCTTCAAGAGCAAGACATAAACCAATTATGATTCCAATATCTTTTCCTTTCTCGAATTGAACGCCCATCATTCCACCTCCAGCAATTCGGGGTTATCACATTTATTGCCGATTACTTCATACTTTATAACACACATTTGATAACCCGGTGAAATATTGTAACAAGCTTCTGTTTCAATCCAAGATACTACAATCGTATGCGCTGTATCAGAACCTTTAGATTTGGCTATGACAATATCACCTTCATAAATTTTAGTGCCATTTATATCTTTTAGTCCCGTGTACTGTCCAACAGATTCTGGAATTACTTTTATACATTTTAATTGAAAGTAATATTCATAATTTATTGTACCTTCAAATATTTTACTATCAAAAGGGGTTATAAAATGGTCACCTGTTTCATTTATTTTAAATACTCTACCATACACCCACAAGCCGCTTTCAACGCTCTTTCCTGCAAATTTATATTCACGCATTCTCATTCACCCTTTCAACGATCCAACACGTACGGTCGAATTCTCTTACTGTATGATTGCCAAAATCTAAGCTCCAATGTTTATAGTGATTCTTAGAAATAACAATATTTCCATGTTCGTTATATATAGCGAGAAGGCGCGCTTTCCACGCCTCACGCTCTCTCTTGCTACTCATATTACCACCTCAATTAGAACGGGAGATCATCGTTAGTAATATCAAACGTTTGCGTTGGTTCTTCATAACCATGACTTGGCGCTTGATATTCATTACTTTGAGCAGACGACTTGGATTCAACAAAATCAAAACTATTTACATTTACATATATTTTATTGCGCTTGCTTCCGTCTTGTGCTGTATATTCATCTTGTTGAACTTCACCAGTAATTCCAATCATAGAACCTTTTCGGAAATATTTTTCAATATTTTCGGCAGTTTTACCCCAAGCAGTACAAGGAATAAAATCGGTTTTATCTTTTTGCATTTTGCGTTTGACTGCAATATTAAAATTCAATAAAGCGGTTTGTTTATCTCCAACATATTTTAATTCTAGGTCATTAGTAATTCGACCAATTCCATTAAATGATTGCATTATATTACTCCTCTATCTTTTTATTTTGCCAGTATTCATCGAAATTCCAGCAGATATTATCATCAAACTTAATACTTCTCATATCATGTTGAAGAATAGCTTCAAGCTCAACAATAACTTTTCTTTTTTGTTCATAAAACCAAATAGCTACCAACGAGATTCCGCCATTTCCCTTAGCTTCAAGCAATAAATCTAGTTGACTTTTTTTAGATGTTTTATTTTTCATTTCCAACCTTGAAATAGAAAATCTATCTGTTTTATTAGCCTTACATTCGATGTAATATGCGTTACCATTATTTAGCGAGTGAATATCGCAAGGGTTTTGGGTACTCTTTGTTCGCCTTCCCTCAATCAAACCAACATCTCGCAATCTAATAGCAAAGTGTCCATTTTTTTGCAGGTATGATTCCGTCCACTTTTCAAAGGCTTTACCTTTGTTTTGTTTCGCCATAACTATTCAACTCTTTCAATAGCACGAACAGCCTCATTAACAGCTACAAGCAACGCACCAACTGTGTTATCACGATTCATTTTTGATTTGTCGGCGATTGCTGACGCTAGTTTTTCGCACAATTCTTCAACCGTTACATCTTCCGGGTCTTTCAACGCAGAAAGCATTTTGTCAGCTGCTGTTTGTGCTTCTTCTTTTGTTTTAAAAACACTGTTCTGCGACAAATAACGTTTATCGAATTCATCATTGCTCCAGCCATATTCATATACGTTTTCTTTAGCACCCAATACAACAGTCCAATAATTATCACCATCATTCGGAATCCATTGTTTTGGACTTGTTAGGCTATTAATTGAAACAGACGCTTTACCAAAGGCAGCGTTTAGACGTGCAAATTGTTCTTCAAACTCAATGTTAGATAATTGGTTTTTCTTTGATTTTAGTTCGGCTCTTTTAATTTCTAAACACCGTTGGCGATTCTTTATATCTTCAAAAATGTAAAAAGGTACTGGTTTGTCATACTTTGCACAGAATCGTTGTAAGTCTGATACTTCTGTCTGTTCTTGTTTTAGTTCGGTTTCAAGTTTTGTAATAGATTCTTTTAAAATTTCTTTATTCATTTTCATTCTCCTTTAAATTCAATTTCGATAACAATTTCTAGATTTCCGTTATCGCTTTTTATTTCGCTGTTAATTTGTATTTGTTTCATGATTTCGTCAACTTCGGAATACATTTATTTTTCTTCATCAATCAAGAACTCTGGAATATATTCTTCTGTTTCCGGCTCTTGAACTGGCGCTTCAGATACTCCCAATAGTTCGTTTGCTTTAGCAGTTTGCGCTGCTTGTTCTTCTGCCGATACTTCAGCTACGACTTTATCTGCATAAATATATTCGCCTTCTTCGGTAATGATTGCTTGGTCTGCTTTTACAGCTTCAGCCATTTCAACTGATAACGGAGCGTATTTACTTAGTAATTGCTTCAATACAGTTTTACGGCTCATTCCGTCAAAGTTATCTTTCCACTGTCCATTGTTGAATGTCTTAGAATATTTTTTGCCGTGACCTCGTGTTTCTTCAGCTGACATATAAACTTGTTTTTCAAATCCGTTCTTTAATTTGAAATAAGCAACATATCCGATAATCTCTGCTTTTTCACGTTCAGATTCATCATCAATCCAGTTGTATTCAATGTCACCAGACAAACGGTCACGCTTGCCAAGTTCACCCTCTCGAACATCTGTTACGTTGATACGCTCGAACTGTCCGGAACGCATCGCTAATTGAATGAAACCTTTGTAACCCATTTGGAATTGCGCTTGGTTTCCGTAAGGTATAACGTATGCAAACCCTAAATTGTTGTCTAGTGGTAAGTCTAAAGCTGTTGCTTTAATTGCGGCGAACATAGTTGTCTGTGGATCACACTTCTGCAAACCTTTTACATTAGACACTAGTGCAACTGCGTTATTTACGAACGAGCTTTTTTTGTTACCTAAAACCGACTGTAAATATTCTTGTGTTTTATCATTTGAAATAAATTGGTTAAAATCTTTCAATGTACTAACTTGATTTCCTGCCATTTTGGCATCACTCCTTATTTTTTTGTAGAACACCACTTTTTAGGTGTTTTTAACTATTTTTATTTATACCCCTGCAATCACTCATAAAAGCGATTTGCTTTCAGTAGATATATATAAATGTGGTCGTATTTGGTACTTAGATTTAATTTATTCGGCTTTGAGAATGCCCGTTTGTAATATTTTCCCCATGTTGTCGAATTTTTCGATGAATATTGCGCCACCTTTATCAACTTTATGCGGTTTTAAACCTTTTCGGATAAGACGGCGATAAACTGTATTGTTTGACGTGAATAATTCAATGTTGTGACTAAAATGGTCGATATTGATTTGTGTCTCTCTTTCATCGGCACCGCTATCAAACTGCATTACTTTTGGATAGTCCATATAATCTCTCCTTTAAAAAATAAAACTCCATACTTCTTTTAGTCCAATAATAAATATCAATAAAGCTGCAATAAATGATAGTCCGGAAGCAATCACGAACATGCAACCACAACCAGCAGCACAGCCGTCGTTTTCGTAATTATCCATATAATCACTCCTTAACTTTCATTTTGATAAATGCTTTTTTGATACTTGCTTTTGTGTATCGCTCTGCAATCTCCGGTTGCTCTAACTTCAGTCGTTTTGAATCCAATCTACTTTCAACGGTTTCATTTACTAAAGTTACCGTCATGTTTTCAGATTGAATTTTCTTAATTCCGGCGTTTAGCATCTGTTCAGTCAGCTGTTCACGGAAGTTTGCAATCTCTTCTTTTGCCTTTTTCTCTGCAAGAACTGCTTTTTCAAGTTCTTTGATTTGAATTTGCAACGGGTGATTTGAATCAACAACCGTTAAATCCAATTCGCCGCCTTCTAAATATTCAAATGTTTCCCAGTTTTGAGATAAGTATTCAAAAGAATCATTGAACAATATTGAAAATTGAATGAGATATGAAACATCAAATTCAAAGTAATTAATCTTGCTTGCGTCAAACTGCACATAGTCGGTTGTATCATAATGTACAAGTCGTACTCGAATATTCTTATCCGGATAAATAGCTTTTGCACACATATACTGCCAAGCTACTTGATACAATGCTTCTTGCTTCCAATATTCTATCGGCTTTATACTTGCCTTGTTTTCGAGAATAAGAATTTCATCTTCAGTAATAACAACTTGATCGGGGTGGCAGAATACCGAAAAAGGATATTCGACAGGCATCACCCACAACGGGTTGCTTTCAATGTTGGTGTTTTCATCTTCGTTAGCATTTCGCAGCATTTCATAAATTTGCTGCTCAATCGCATCACCTTGCCGCATTGCCGCTGTACTGATTTGTTCTTTTTCAATTCCATGTTTGATTGCATGAATTCGTTTTTGCAGACCAACGTTCGGAACACCGTTTGTTGTTAGTGCAATAATGTTCTTCGCATCACTACTGCCAAATCCGCTTTTGTGTGATTCAATGATTCCAGTTTTGTAATCAGTCATTACAACTCACCCCACAACTCAATTAAGTCAGTAGTTTCTATGTGATTAATAACATTAATACACTCTTTAAGTCCAGTAACTCCAATTGTATGACCTGTTTCTGTTCCTAAAGCAACGTCACCAGTTTCGACAATTTCAAAATATCCGATAAAATCTGGACTATCAGCAAATGAAAACTTTATTTGCCATACGTTCATGTTCAATAAGTGGATTCCATATTTGTTTAATAGTTCTTCTTTAAAGCGATTAATAATTTGTTCTGGTTTCATTTTTCTTCACTCCTATAAATCAATTTCAACAGTTTTTAAGTCATCATTTAAAGCGTGATGTACTTTACTTTCGCAATTGCTACAAACTTCAATTTGATGTGCAATTTCTGTTCCATTTGACGAACATTTTAATTTACCATCTTTGTAATAGTCATAGCTAACTGGTCTACTTTCACTTGTAACTAATACTGGCTTTTCACCAGTTTTTGATTGCTTATTGCATTTTTGACATATAAACATATTTTTTCACTCCTTAAAAATGTATTGGTTTGTTATCAATCAACTGGCATTCGTTACCTTTGCAGTCAATCCATGTTGTTTGGTTTTTTGCGCGGCGGACAGCATTACGTACATATCGCATACCGCGTGATTTCAAATACTGTTCAGCAGCGAACTTTGTTTCAAAGTCCCGATGTTTTCCGCCGGGTATAACTACTGTGAATTTTGGTTGTTTCATTTTGAATCACTCCTTATCCTTTGGCACATAATCTTCTGGGTATATTAGTTTTGAATATTTCTTGTTTGTTAGATATATGTATCTGTCGTTATATTTATATCCTTCTTCATCTGTGAATTTTGAATATTCAACATTGATATAGCCATCACGTTTTAATCTCGATATTATCGTACTAACATTTTTTGCACTAATTGACAGTAGCGTTGCTATAATTTGATTCGATGTCCAACAGAAATCAAACTCATAATCATAACTGTTTATAATTACTTGCATAACCTTGTCACGTGTTGTTTCGCTTAACCCCATTCCGCTCACTCCTTACTTTCAATTTTTAATTTTGATTGTGTTTCAAGAGCCTCAAACATATTATTAGCCCCTGTTACCTCACGCTCTAAATAACTGTTGTACGTTTTAATCATTCGTTGTTTTAAAAACGGTGTGCCATCAATCGTCAAGCCTTTTAAATCTGTTTTGTAGTCTTGAGCAACACGTTCTGCAACTTCTCCAAATTTGTTTTTGACTGCTTCAAAGTATTTATCTGGATTGTAGATGATGCCAGTTGATGACAACTCCCGAATAATTCCCTCAACAATTTTTTCAGAACTTCCGTTGTCTAATTCAAATTGTTGAACTGCGACTTGTTTAATGTATTTTGTTAATGAGGCAACTGTCGGATTCCACACTTCATTTTTAATATGTAGCTGAATAGCTTCTCCAAGCTCAACATCTGTGTAATTTCTAAAGTAAGGAAACCATGCACTTGTTTGCTTCTCGTTCAATCCGAAGTCTGAATAAAAATTCGACAACTTTTTCATCATAGCTACAAAAGTTAGTTCGTTAATTTTAGAACACATTTATTTCTACCTCCAAGTCCAAATCCCTAGTTGTCAATTCACTTTGCTTTTTGTTGTAATTACCCTCAATAATTTTCACTGCATTAGCTTGCTTTGTGATCCAATCAAATGTCGCTTTCCAACCATTCTTGTTATTGCCATTAAGAAAGCCGCTGTTAGATATTGTTTTAAGAAATGGAACCGCAATATTTGTATATTCATGTTCACTAGTTATTCCAAGTAATTTCATAAGAGATTTTATTGCTGTTTTTCTTCCTGCAGTTATTTTTTGTACTTTAGATAATTCGGTACAGATATTATTAAAGTCATTTTTGAATTGTTCAGAAAAATCAATGTGAGTTGATTTTTGGACATTGTCATTTATGACAAGAGTATTATCTATATCTTTCTTTATCTCTTTCTCTATATCTATCTCTTTCTCTGTGTTACAGATTTGTTTCAATTTGTTACTTGGTGTTACGGAAGTGTTACATTGTAACGTTTTTTGATTTTCACGATGCTTTCTTACACGGGCAGCAGCGCTTGTTTCTGATCCAATCATGTTTGCTATTTTAGACATATATATCGTTTCATCTTCTAAAATTTCAATCATATTGAATTTTTCAAGCAACTTAATCGCCATTTCAACGAATGCTGTTTCATACTCGAACAAAATTGCCAACATTTCTGCGTCGTATGGTATCAAATCATCAAATCTTAAATTTCCGTCATGATCGATGCTTTCTGTAAGAAGCATCATGTAGAAAAGTGCTATGCTATCGCCTTGAGGCATTTTTCTGATTAATTTAAGGTCGTGACGTTTGAAAAATCCTTTGTCTAATCTTAACCAGTAATATTTATTAGCCACGAACATCAACCCCAGCTGCTGCCGCAAGTTCTAAAGCCTTGTGTTCTCGAGAACGTGCGCTCGCCAATTCTTTCGCAACGTGGTGTTCAATTTCAGCGCGATCTTGTTGATTGTCATAATATGCTAATCGGTAACCATAGTTGCCACTGACGATAGTGAACGGTTCTTTGTTATCAATCATTTTTTGTTTTAAAGAATTATTGATAATATCTCGTAATTGGCGCGTACTTTCGATATAAATTTTGTGATACTGGCGAACATACTTGATTAGCTTTTCTGCTTTAGCATCTACTGTATGTTTCATAATGTCCAATATCGCAAGCTCCGTATCTGTATACGGGCTTGCTTTTGTTAAATCACCCATTTTGTTTCACCTCTTTAATAAATTTCATTTTCGTTTTAAAAATGTCGTTCGGATCAGTTTGTGCTGATTCACAAGTCCAACCGTCATTCGCAAACCCTTGGACGAACTGCTGCACCACTTCGTTTAGTGAAGTATTTGTCAACGATTCGCAATCAATGGTGAGCGTCACTTCTTTTTTAATCGGCTGTCTGCCAGTATATATTTTTGATTTCATTGTTTACCACCTAAATCTGCACTGGTTCGAATTCTTCGCAATAGCGTATGTCGTCCTCAAGTGCGCTAATTTCGTCGATAAGCTCAAAAAATACATTTGTTGTAGAACCTTGTTGCACTTTTTCAAGCTCATTGTTTAGCAATTCCATTTTGTCGTACAATTTTTGCAGTAATTCGCCCTTTTTAAGCTCGTTCTGCTCTGTTTGGTACTTCCAGCTCTCGTTATAGCTCGGAGTATTAAAACGGTCAAAACCTCGTAAATTCGACATTTAAATCACTTCCTCATTTGTGTCGGTAATTTGAATATGTTTTGCAGCGAATATCAACATTGCTTCTGATATTTCAATATGGCTTCTATTCGTTCGTTTTGCGATGTCATTAATAATCGCTTTTGATGTCCGAGAAACTCGGATAACTTCAGTTGATTCAACGCTTTCGCCAGCTTTTTGAATAATAAGTTTTTCCATTTAAATCACCCCTAGCATCATCAATATGAATAACCAGAACGGCAAACCACACATGAAGCATATGAAGCTATGAGCTATACTAATAACCGGCACAGCATAATGCTTATCTTTATCAGTATTCATTATGATTTCATTCCTTTCACTAACCCCGCATTTGAGTTGTCGTCAAATTGCAGTGCTTCGATTTCTTTTTTAAATGTTAGTATCGCAACTTCAAGTCTTTGTTTTTCTTCGCGGTAAGCTTTTTCGCTGTGCATTGATACAAAAAGACTTTTGTTTTTCAATAAACCCATAAGATTCGTTCTCAACGCTCTTAAAGCTGTTTCAATTACTTCAACTGTTAGCATATTAATCAACCTCCTTGCATGATATTTGTTTCAGATGCGGTTTTGATACAATCGCCGCTCTGTGTGCTTTCTTCGCTTTGTTCTTCGAAGGTGCAGCAACCATGTCACTAAACACCTTGCCGGTATTCCGGTTGTATGTTGATATCTCAAACTTTGGCATTTGAATCACTCCTAAATCGTTAGACATTCCTGTACCATTGGTGCTGGAATGTTCGATAACATTTCAGCATTCGCTTTTAAGTACATATCTTTTTTGATTTCAAACCCAAACGAATTTCGATTTAATTCGGCGGCAGCACGTAAAGTTGATGCACTGCCTGCACATGGATCAATAACCACTTCACCCTCATCAGTAAATATCTCAATTAACTGCTTAAGCAAATTTACCGGCTTTTGAGTTGGGTGGATTTTTGGATAGACTTTTTTGTCATCCTGTTTCCACTCAAACCAGTTCTTAATCATTTTCCCGGTGCCTCTAATAGTTTTACCTTCAGCGTCTTTTTGTGCTCCGTTATTAAACTTTGGCAATTTATCACGATACAAAACGACTGCGTATTCTGTTGCACCAACAATTTTCATGTTGGCTTTTAACACTTGAGCTGATGATGGTTTAATAAATACAAGTGGATAAGAGTTGTTGAAACCATACTTCTTTCCATAGTCAATCACCATTTGCATTTGTTGAAATGCACAGAATACAATCATTGCTGGCGCTTTTCCTTTATCTTTTGGCTCTTTTATCAGCATTTTTGAACAAAAGTGCATAAATTCGGATATTCTAAAATCATTATCAGTATCAAAGAATGCTTTGTTAGCCTTATCTGATTCACCCTTTTTATTATCACCATCTACATACCATTCAAGACTTGAAGCGTAAGCATTGTTTCCTAGATTGTATGGTATGTCAGCAATAACTAATTGCGCTTTTGGTATATGATATCTTTTATAATTTTGGAAATGGTCATTTATAAGTTCTGTCTTTAATTTGCGTTCCGGATTGTAAACATTAGCACCCACAATTGAACACCTCATTAAACTGTTCTTTTGTAATACTGATAAATGATTCATGTTCAATTCTTATTGATGATAATGTGATAATATTACCTTCAATTTTGGTAACGGTGTATCTTCTTCCTAAGATAACGCCATGTTTAGTTGCCCCGTCCTTTGGCATGTTTGCTCTATAACTTTTTCCTGCTTTAATTTCCATTTTGCATTCTCCTTAAATTCCTGTTATAATACAGGTGAATTATTTTTATTTGTCGCTCATTTTTAAATGGGCGATTTTGTTATTTATTCACCTATTCACAAGTGTTATAATCAACTTGAGGAGGTGAGATTATGAGTAAAGTTTATATAATTACATATGATTTAAACGCGCCCGGTCAAAAATACAATGAAGTTATTGAAACGATAAAGACTACATTGTCTACTGGCGTGTGGTGTTCTTTCTGGAAGTCATCATATGTTTTTAGGAGTAACCTTACTCCAACTGAAATGATGAGTTGCTTAAACCCACTTTTAGATAGTGACGACCGTGTTTTTATTTGCGAACTAAACGAAAATTACAACGGCAGTCTACCTAGCGAAGGCTGGGATTACATCAAGCAAAGCATTTTTCATTAATCGCTTTCCGGACGTTGAATTGCTGGTGTTCGTTCTGTCGTGCAATAACCACCCGCATGTTCGAAAACTGATTTTTCACCCAGTTGAACCGTTACACCTACATTGTGCGGTTCTTTTTTTATTGTCGCTTTTCTACTTAGTTGATCTTCTATGTATTCTTTAATGAAATAAAACTCGTATAGTGTAACTTCGTGTTCAATACACAAATCAAGAAATATATTTCGTACATCTTTTGCCATCTTTTTTACTTCCCTTCTACTACAAATATTCTTGGACATTCTAATATGTACCCATAACCATGTTTACAACAGTTTCGTAAGATGTATTGATTATGTGCCAACCGTCGCATAACAACATTTGCGTAAATCCTTCTTTGGTTTCACCATTTACTCGTAATGGCTCAATTCGTTTGATTTCTGAAATTGCGACTGTAACATCATTATCTAAAACAATATGTGTTCGTTTTCCCATGTTCTCACTTCCCTTCTGCCGTCTGATCGGCGGGGGTTTTTTTTCTTGGAATCTTGTTTAGAGTGATTCCTCTTTTCTCAAGCACCCACCAAGTTGGTACTTTATGTTTGTCTAGCTCTGTATGTTGTGGGTACTTGTTCAAATAGCTTTCCCGATACTCCTTTAGCTTTTTACTTGCCGTACTCGCTGCACAAGCACAAAGTATTTGAACTTCTTTGTTCCCAACAAAATATAGTTTGTCTGCAATCTCTAATATCTGTTCATTTGTTGGCTCCGGTCTTGATTTTCCAAGTCCCATTTTTACCACCTCTCCTGTTCTGTGTCGCTAAAACGACACAACTAACTTAAATTTTTTTGTGCTTCTTTTCGGAAATCAATTTTCTTAGCTTCTACATTTGTTATGATGCTAAAAGTAATTCCTTCAGATGCACTCATTGCTCTTTCGCCAGATTCCTTAGCTTGATATGTTCGCAATTTCATTTTCATTTCTTTAGCAACTACTGCTTGCGAAAGTTTTGCTTTTTTTCTAGCTGATGCGATATTATGTTCAAACTGCATGATTTCACTCCTTCCAAAGTATTTGTGTCAGTTTAGTGACACATTTAGCTTATCACTATATAAATTTGCTGTCAATCGTTTTGTGTAGTTTTTTCGACATTTTGTTGTAAAATGTTATTCTAAGTGTTACAATAAGGACACAACATTATAGAAAGAGTGATTAATGATGCCTGAAAAATTAGATAAGCCATTTTATATTGCACTTGGAAAATTACTTCGTACAAGAAGGCTTGAGCTAGGATATAGTTTAGAAGAAGTTGCAAACAGATTAAACAGTACAAAGAAAACAATATCAAGATACGAAACAGCAGAAAGCAGAATCAAAATGTCAACATTGCAGATGCTAAGCTCTGTACTAGACTTTGATCAAGATGTTTATTTGCAAAAAGCGAATGAGCAAATACAGTTAGAATTTCCAGATTTATTCTCGTTAGAAAATGCCGAATTAGCACGAACATACTTAAAAGAGAACTTCATGTTAATGGCGATGTCTGGTTCTGATTACAACAACAAGACAGATGAAGAAGTTGTTGAAATGGCTAACTTCTTAAAATCTCAAAACTTGCAAACGACAGCAAAGTTCAAAAAGTTATTTGGAAAGGAGAACGACTGAAATTTGTCGCATATTCGTCGCAAGCATATTTGCCCCAGTGCTACAATGAAATTGTCTGGAGGTAAAAGAATGACAGTTGAAGAATTATATGCGATAACAGGTTCATACAATGCCCATAATATTATTGAAAAACTTGGCATCATTGTAACAGAAGTCAGCTTTTCAGTTCTGAACGAATTAGCAATTTGTGACCCGCAACAGGGACTAATATTTATAAGAAATGATTTAAGCAATAATCTACATGAATTTGCTCTTGATCATGAAATTGGACATATCGTAATGCACAATGACATACAAAGCCCTCTCTATATGAGTGGTAATAAATCAAAAATCGAAAAACAAGCTAATGACTTTGCAATTGAATTAGTTGCTAAAAATCATAAAATACCTGAGGAACAAGTCGTAAAATATCTAAATGACACATTTCCGTTCTTAAAATTGAATAATAAAAAAACACGTTGCGTCAACAACGTGTCCGAAAATGTGATATAAATACCACGCTTTACAAACTGTATTATATCATAATCGTTTTCGGCGTACAATAAACGAAAAGGAATGATATTAATGTCAGTTCATTATAATGAAAAAAAGAAAAAATACTACTATCGAATGAGGGTAAAAAACCCAAACTTTATGATAGACGGAAAACGATACATAAACAAACAAAGTGACGAATACTATACATCAGAGAAGAAAGCTAAAAATGCCGAAGCATTAGCAAAGGCAAAACGAGATGATGACCAAAACATCGGCAATTTATTAACAATTGAGACTACTTGTATGGAGTATCTTGATATTCAAAAAAGGGCTGTACGTAATAATCAAGTTAAAGTATCTACATTTCAATTATTGCATCATGTTCTTACGAAGTTAGTGATACCTAAATTAGGTTCAATTAAATATTCTGAACTAACTACTGAAAACATAGAATCGTTCCAAAAATTTTTATTAGAAAATCGCAAGCACTCAACTGCGTCAAAATACTTCGATAAATTTTTGGAGAACATAAAATTTTGTAAACGGAAATATCATGTAAAACCGCCTTATATCCCCCCATTCCCTAGAAAGAATGACTTCAAGCAATTCGGAAAAGAAAGATATATTGATATTGACAATTTCAAGATTGCAATAAGTTTTGCTGAACCAAAGTTTGTTCTGGTACTAAGTGCCTTATTCTACTGTGGACTTAGAGTTGGCGAATCTACCTCATTAACATGGGAGAAAGTAGATTTTGAAAAACAAGGTCTATTTATTAAAGATAATATTTATCCTGCAAATAGAAAGTTGTTTCCTGAATACAATGGCTTTAAACACAACGATAGCCCAAAAACTGAATCATCAGTACGGTTTCAACCATGCCCACCTTCATTCTGGAAAATATTGTTAGTAGAATACGAACGCCAAAAATCTATACCTGGTTTTAAATCAACTTGGTACGTTTTCGGTGGTGCCACATTCTTTACACCTCTTGCAGTGCGCTACAATGTTAAAAAGATGCTAAGAAATGCTAATATGCCGGAATTAACACCACATGAGCTGCGGCACTCTTATGCTACACATCTAACAAATGAAGGTGTAGACAGCAGAGTAATTGCAGAATTAATGGGTCATGCTGATGAAAGTGAATTGAAGAGATACGCACATATCAAGCCCGACAAAAAAGTAGAGGCTTTAAAAGTATTTGAATAAAAGTGTTCGCAGGGTGTTCGCAACATTATTATTTACGAACCATTAACCATTGGTATATATAAAGATATTGATACTATATCATTTTCAAAAAATGAAAATAGCCAATAAGCATCAGATTTGATATACTAAAACCAAGAATATAACAGTTGGTGATACAATGATCGATTTAAACCAAGTACTTACCTTTAGCGAAGCCGCGGAGAAATGGGGCCTCGCTGATGGCAGCGCCATCCGCAAGGCAGTAGAAAGAAATAAGTTTCAAGCTGGTGAAATAAAGAAAAGCGGCCAAGTTTGGTTGACAACTTACTCGGCCATGAGTCGGGTATTTGGTGAACCTAAAATCAGTACTTTAAAAATTGATCGCCGGCATTTCTTCAACCTGATTACAACCCGGGATAATTCTCTCGAAGTTCGCACTCAATTAGAGACTATGCAACAAGAAGTTTTGCAAGCCTTTGCCGATCACAAAAAAGTAATGATTGTTGAATATAAAAAAGATAAAGAACAAATTCTCTATCTGTTTACTAATGTCGAAGAATTCAACTTCTGGATTGCCCTACATGAAAAAAGCACTAAAAATAAATAAAAACGCTTTTGTTCTACAAAAGCGTTTTTTTAGTTCTCTAATAATCCATTACTAGCCAATCCATTCCCCGGTCTTCTGAAAATATTTGATATCACTATACACCTTGGCTCCATTCATCGTACCAAAAACTTTTGGATCTAGTTTCTTTATGGGCGTATCATAAGCTGCCATTATCGCTTCGTGCGAAGCAAAATGATGATGTACTTGCGGACACACTAAAATCAAATCACAATACTTATCAAATTCAGCAGCAGTCTGTTCGGTAATCATATGCAGTCCTCCGTATGCCAGAATATAATCATACTCCGCAGTAAGCTTCTCATAATCTTTAACAATATCTGGTACATACTCATAAATAACCTTTGCATCAGTCATTGCTCTTTTAAGATGTACGCAAAACATACTTGAGGTTCCACCACCGGAACAACAAATAAACACAACCATTTTAACACCTCCATTGTTTTGTCACGAGTTAGTGACAAAACAATCGTATCATGAAAGTTTTTATCAGTCAATAAAGAAAGCAACGAATTGATTTCAATCCGTTGCTTTCACTTTTCATAGATCTGCACAATAAAACAACAATTAAAAAGTCACACTATTATCTATTAACTAAATATACTTATAATTGTTAATTTTGTAGAAATAACTACTTCACATATACTCTAGTCTTCTATACTTGATGAAAAGCAAAAGAAAACTGCACACCAAACGGTGTGCAGTTTTCAAGTTGCATATTATGCTGGAATAATTAATTTCCTGCCAAAGCTGCATCGTAATATTCTCATGGGGGAGTATGAATATACTAGCAAAAACATAAATAAATGGCATTTAGAATTTTATAATACAGGACTAAAACTCTTCAATAAACATATCATACTATTGCAAAAATAGGGAAAAAACTGTATGATAAATCTAGGAAATGAAAATGAACTTTGTGCACAGCAGCTTATTCAAGCCACCAAGCCCATGGCATCAATCCAAACATAATATTCAACTCCTTTTGTGCTCAATATTCATCAATCAAGCACCTTTATGATATCACACTATAATGTGTGTTGCAATAATTATTTATATTCAAATACCATAATCACAATTTCACTATAAAGAAAAAGAGGAAAATATATGAAAGATTATCTCTCAGAGCTAGAAAAACTTAATATTGGCGAAGCTTTTAAGGAAATTCGTCAAAATAAAGGGTTAACACAAAGTGATGTAACACCACCCCACTCTACTCAAAGTATGATCAGTCAAATTGAGAATGAAAATAGACGATCTTACTTTACCACTTTTTTATATATTCTTCATCGCATTAATATGTCTTTTGATGAGTTCATGTATATTATTAATGATTACCAATTAACAAGCAAAGCTAAACTTAGGCAGGAAATCCGTATTGCTAATCACAACTTTAATATTGCTGACTTAAAAAAGGCCTATATCAAATGTGAACAATACATTGAAAATGAACATGATGTTGATATTGTCGTGCAAATGAATAAAATCCTCACTTCGATTTGTGTTTTAGAACGCGATTATGATCAAGCAATTATACATTCTTTAGATACATGGGCATATTTGCAGAGTCTAGATGAATGGTATTTTGAAGAATTAGCACTCTTCTTATCAATCATGGCTTCACTTCCAAGAGAACGTGTTGAGAAAACCAGTCAATATGCGCTGAAAAGAATTAAACTTTATACTGACCTATATCCTGACTCTGAAATTGAACATAAATATCTATCTAATCTCGCCGAGTTATATCTGCGCGAAAAAAGCTATGAAAAGGCTTTGAACTATAGTACTCAAGCAATCGAATTATGTTTGCGTACTAACAAGTTTTTAGTTCTTGGTGACTCTTACATTAAAAGTGGGGTTTCACTTATAAAACTTAACCGAGAAGATGAGGGTTATCGTTACATTGATGATGGCTTCGAAATGCATCGTTTAATTAAAAAAGATAAGTTAGCAAATCATTGGTTAGAAGAACTTGAAAACTTACACGACATCAAATACCCGAGATAAAAAAAGCACCCGTATGCGGGTGCTTTTTTCTTACATATCTAAAGTTGTAAAAGCAAATGGCAGTAACTCAAGTACTGTCAACTCTTTAATTTCATGTTGACCATTGGTTAAATACACTGGCATATCCGGTGCAAAGAACTCAGCAAATACCTGACGGCAAATGCTACAAGGCGGTAAATAATCCTCAGTGTCACCAGCAATTGCAATGGCCATGAAATCATCTTTGGTATATCCTTGAGCTATAGCGGTAAAAATTGCTGTTCTTTCAGCGCAATTGGTTGCTCCAAAAGAAACATTTTCGACATTAACTCCGGTAATCACTTTGCCATCTTTCATTAAAATAGCGGCACCAACCGGAAATTTTGAATACGGTACATAGGCATTTTTTAAGACTGTGCGTGCAGTAGCAACAAGTTCTTGTTTATCCACATGTATACCTCCTAATGAATATATTGATCAATGAACAATAAGATTATAGCAAGAATTCCGCTCCATGCAAAGAGGAAAACACTTCCGGCAGCCGCATCCTTGGCAAAAGCGCCTAATTCCGAGTGCTCTTCACCATACATATCCACTGCCTTTTCAACTCCGGTATTGATTAATTCAAAGGCTAACACTCCTGAACCAGCAACAATAACTATTGCCCATTTAACTAAACTAAAGCCACTAAATATCGCTGCAATAATGATGATAATATAAGCCGCCAAATAAAAACGAGACATAAACTCGCTGCGCAAGGTAGCGCGTATTCCGGCGATAGCAAAACTCCCGGATTTGCTAACTCTTTTTAAGATTTTCAGCACTTAGAATCTCCTCCTGTAATTGAAACATCACTTCTTCATCTTCTTTATTTTGGTGATCATACCCTAGCAGATGCAAAAACCCATGTACAAGTAAAAACCCAAACTCACGCTCAAAACTATGTCCATATTCAAGCGCCTGTTCTCTTGCCCGTTCAACTGAAACGAAAATATCACCAAGTGCTCTTGGCATATCTTCCAGCATAACAATACTCGCTTCATCTTCTAAAGCAAAGGTAATTACATCGGTAGCAGAGTCCTTACCACGATAGTCGCGATTGATTTCTTGAATAGCGGCATTATCAACTAAAATAACCCCTAATTCAACCTCGCCATTCAATTGCATATAATTCGCTGCATTTTGCAAAATATTCATTGCAAACAGTTCAAGCTGATCAAAATTTTCTTCTGTCTGATTGACAAACCCAATATCCAACATCTATTTTTTCGCCTCAGCTTTCTCGTATTGTTCCAAAATCCGCTGTACCAGAGGATGTCGAACAACATCAGCATTGGTAAACTCAGTAATGTTAATCCCTTTAACATTACGTAACAGATGCAACGCAGTTTTTAATCCAGAAGTGCGGTTGTGCGGTAAGTCTATCTGTGTGATATCACCGGTCACTACCATTTTTGAACTCGAACCTAAACGGGTTAAGAACATTTTCATTTGTTCATCAGTTGTATTTTGTGCCTCATCTAAAATAACGAATGACTCATTCAATGTTCTACCACGCATAAATGCTAGCGGCGCCACTTCAATAACACCACGTTCAAGCAAACGTGCCGTCTGCTCTGCACCAAGCATCTCATAAAGTCCGTCATAAAGCGGACGCAAATATGGATCAACCTTCTCTTTCATATCCCCAGGCAAAAAACCAAGGTTCTCACCAGCCTCAAGTGCCGGCCGGGTTAAAACAATTCGTTTCACTTGATTGTTTCGCAATGCCTGCACTGCACAAACAACAGCTAAAAATGTCTTCCCGGTTCCTGCCGGACCAACACCAAAAACTAAATCCTCTTGATTAATAGCTTCGACATATTGTTGCTGGGTTTGCGACTTAGCAAATAACTTTTTGCCACGTGCTGATTTAGCAATATTATAATTATAGAGCTCATCAACCTGCTCTTCTTTTTTACTGGTAATAAAATCATAAAAATATAAATAGTCACGTTCTTGAATATCTTGACCATGCTGAATTCGTTTCAAAATCTCTTGCAAAGTTTTCTGCACTGCAATTACTTTCACTTCATCACCGCTAACACGTAATTCAGTACCACGGGCACTCAGCTCAATACCAGCATGATCACTCAGCAGCTTCAAGAATCTATCATTGGCACCAAACAATTGCTGGGCTTCCTCAGTCGTTTGAAAATTCAATTGAACATTTTTCGTCTGTTTACTCAATATATCAATCCCTTTAAAATATCATTTGTAATTATTATATCACAAGTTGTTTCAGCAGGTAAATAGAACGGCCGCTACCAAAGAAAACACGACTGCTATCTCCTGCAGTCGCGCTTCCATTAATCTCTATCTTCCGCCGATTCCCGCTTCTATCACCAAACAAGATATGTTATGTTTTCTATCATTCCACGGTAGAATTATATCACAATTGAATTATTACACCAATGAATATGCATGCTTTTTTTATGTTGAGAAACAGAAAAACAGAAGCACCACTGGCGCTTCTGTTTTTACCCTTTTATTCGTCAAATTCTTCAATCTGAATTTTAACTTTTTTATCGATTTGTCGTCCGGCGGCAACCGCAAGAGTACGGATACTGCTAGCCATACGTCCGCTTTTTCCGATAACTCGTCCAATATCTTCTTTATCAACAAGAATTGTAAACAACAAGACATCTTCTTCTGCGGTAGGCATTTGACGAATAGCAACAGCTTCAGGAGTTGAAACAATTGCTTCCGTCAAGGTAACTAGTAAACTTTGTACATCTACGTTTTTAGCCATAATTACTTACCTGATTTTGAATCATGGAATTTTTTCATAATCCCTGCATCACTCAACATGTCACGAACTGTGTCAGTTGGTTGTGCACCGTTTGCAAGCCATTTTAATGCAAGTTCTTCGTTGATGTTAATAGCTGCTGGAACGGTTAATGGATTATAAGTTCCAATACTTTCAATGATTCGTCCATCACGAGGTGAACGTGAATCCGCTGCAACAATACGATAAAAAGGTGCTTTTTTAGCTCCCATACGTTTTAAACGCAATTTAACTGCCATGGTGAAATACCTCCTAATAATGTTTCTATAAAAAGTATAGCTGAAATCAAACAAGCTGTCAAGCATTTTTGCTTGACAGCTTGTATTTTTACATCTCTTCTGTATTGCCTTGGTTCTGTGAACAATAGAGAATACCAATAATCACTAAAGCTAGTGATGGCAGCATTGATAAAGTTCCATTAAGTATAACATTAAGCGGATTGCTGCTGCTGATCAAATAATAGGCCCAATTACCAATACCAATCATACCTACAACAATCATAGGAAAGACAGCATATATTTTTGAAGCCGGTTTTACACGCAATGCCCAGATAATAGCATATATAAATCCAGCCGCCTCAATAAAGGTCAGTACTAAAACAATAATAGTCGCTAAAGGTACTGTAATAATTGCTTCATCATACAAATTAATAATTTGCAGATAGAAAATTATGCTTGCTATTCTTAACAGCACTCCTAAAACACTGATAATTATTGTTTCTAGCTTTAATCTTTTAATATTCATAAACGCTCCTATGCTTTTCTCATTTTCTTAATAACTAAGTATGCTACTACAGCAAGTAATACCACTGGCAGCATTGTTATAGCAGTCGTTAATAAAGTAAGTGGGATAACTGAAGATGTCAATGAATTCAATATCCACCCTAAAACACTAACAAAGCCAATGCCTATAAGCAAAATTGCTCCGCCTTTACTAGGGTGTTTAACTAAACGATTACTCCAGAAAATACCAAATATACATCCAAATAGTTCAATAAGACTTAAAACAAATAATGCCGGGAACAATGAAACCGTAAGTTCCGCAATTGCCGGTGATATACCACTACTCAGCAAACTTCCATAAACATCCGCCCTGGTAAGTACTAACTGCGTCGATACCCCAAATGACAAACTGGATACCACACGCAAAACCGTACCAACAATGGCACAAACTAATCCAAATACTCGTAATTGCTGATAACTCATTATACGCACTCCTCAGTATATTTATTTTTGCGAAGCAAGATGTCGGGTATAAACACCAATAAGAATTAATCCCAGAGATGGCAACATTGGAATAAGTGGCAACAGTGCTGCATTTATTCCACTAATAACAATATTGAGCAACCAAGTGGCCACACCTAATACACCAAAAACAATCAATAGTGTTGTCCCCTTGCTGCTCACGGGCTGACTGAGCTTTCGGCTCCATCTATAAGCATAGATAAACCCAATTGTTTCAATAATTGCCCCTACGAGCATTACTGATGTTAGGAGAATAATTTGCGTAACCACCGGAGCTTGAGCACCTGTGGTCGTAATCATCTCAGGATTGTTTAAAGCAATTATTGCACTTACCAAAGTCAAAATATACTGAACAAAAGAAACACCGCGGATAGCAATACCAATAAGCGTATCAATTGATGCCAGTTGTTTAAAAGTTGTAAATTTCAATTTCAAATTACTCACTTCTTTCTAGAACGGGAAGCCACCTTTTTTACCGCCGCCCATAAGACCGGCTAATGGATTTTTCCCAGATTTCATCATCTGTCCCATTTGCTTCATCGCTTTTTTCGATTGTTCAAATTGTTTTAATAAACGATTGACTTCTTGAATGCTGGTACCACTACCATTCGCGATACGGTGCTTGCGGCTATTATTGATAATAACCGGTTTTTGCCGTTCCTTTTTAGTCATCGACTGAATAATTGCTTCCGTACGGGTTAATTGTTTCGGATCAACATTCGCTTTAGCCAGCATTTGTTTATTCATACCCGGTAACATACCAAGAATACTTTCCATACTGCCCATTTTTTTCATTTGTTGCATCTGATTCAAATAATCTTCTAGATTGAAGTCATTTGAGAACATCCGACGCGCTGCCGCTTCGGCATCGTCTTCGGAAATTTCTTCTTGAGCTTTTTCAATCAGACTCATCACATCGCCCATACCAAGAATCCGCTGTGCCATACGTTCAGGATAGAACACTTCAAGGCCATCAAGTTTCTCACCGGTACCAACAAACTTAATTGGCACACCAGTCATCTGACGAATTGATAAAGCTGCCCCACCGCGCGCATCACCATCTAATTTAGTGAGCGTTGCGCCGGTCACTTTTAAATCATCATGGAAATGAATGGCAACATTAACTGCATCTTGACCCGTCATACTATCAGCTACCAGCATAATTTCATTTGGCTGTGCAACCTCTTTAATGGCAATAAGCTCATCCATTAAGGTCTCATCAATATGTAAACGACCAGCAGTATCAATTAAAATATGCGTATAGCCCTCACTCTTAGCTTTCGCCACCCCATTACGCACAATATCTACCGGATTCTTATCAGTTCCTTCTGAATAAACAGTTACCCCTAATTGATTTCCTAGGGTGTGAAGCTGATCGATTGCTGCCGGACGATAAACGTCGGCCGCAATCATAAATGGTTTGCCGTCCAGTTTCTTTTGAATATAGAGAGCTAACTTACCGGTAAGCGTTGTTTTCCCGCTCCCCTGTAATCCAACCATCATAATTGTGGTAGCACCCATTGCCGCACGATTTAATGGTACATTTTCATCACCCATTAAATGCTGCAACTCGTCGCTTACCACTTTAATAACTTGTTGTGCCGGAGTAAGCGACTTCAATACGTCTTCACCCAAAGCTTTTTCACGAATTGTTTTCATGAATGCCTTAACAACAAGGTAGTTAACATCCGCTTCCAACAATGCTAAACGGACTTCCTTTAAAGCTGCTTCAACATCTTCAGGACTTACTTTTCCTTTTCGCCCCAAGTTTTTAAATGCGCCTTGGAGCCGATCGCTTAATGTATCAAATGCCATACTTGCTTCAATCCCTTCCTATGGTTACTTCTACTTCAATACGTGCCTCGTCTAGCAATGCTTTGACAGTTTCAAGACTTTCGGCAGCATAAATTTTCTCTAATAATTGTTCGTACGTCATGGCCATCTCCAGCATACCAAGCTTTGCTTCATATGTTTCCAGTCCATGTTCTACCTTTTTAACTTGGTCGTGAACAGCATTACGAGAAACCTGATGGTTCTCAGCAATTTCAGCCAGACTTAAATCCTCAAAATAATATTCTTCAAAATAAGCTTGCTGTTTCTCGGTAAATAATTGCTGATACAATTCATACAAGCTAATTAAACGAACCTTCTTTTCCAATAAATGTAAATCTGCCACTGCTATCCCACCTATCAAACTATATTTTTAGTTACCATTCTGGCTGATTTATAAATGCGAATTCTCAGAATGTTTGAAAACACTTTTCAGTCTAAGAAAATCTATTAATATTTGTGCGAAGCGTATTCAGCATACGTCCCAAACAAATATTTATAGACATTCAACGAATGCGAACGTTTTTCTAGTACTCTGGATTTATTCGAACATCTCGGCAAACAGCCCATACAAATAATTTTCAATTCTGAATGGCTCTAAATCAGTGATTTTTTCACCTAAACCGATATATTTAACCGGGATACCTAATTCTTTGCCGATTGCCAGCACGATTCCACCTTTAGCAGTACCATCCAACTTGGTCAGAACAACACCGCTGATTGGTGCAACCTCAGTAAAGGCACGCGCTTGTGATAAACCATTTTGCCCGGTTGTTGCATCAACAACCAGTAAAGTCTCATGCGGTGCTCCGGGATACTCACGATCAATAATCCGGCGAATTTTTGCCAACTCATTCATTAGATTCGTTTTATTCTGCAAACGCCCGGCAGTATCACATAGAACGACATCATAATTACCATTCTTTGCTTTCTGCATCGCATCAAACATGACCGCACTTGGGTCGCCACCTTCGGTCCCAAGCACAATATCAACATTCGCACGCTGTGCCCAAACCGCTAACTGGTCAATTGCACCGGCACGGAAGGTATCACCTGCTGCAAGTAAAACTTTCTTCCCTTGCGACTTGAACTGCTCGGCAAGTTTACCAATTGTTGTTGTCTTACCAGCACCATTCACACCGATCATTAAAATAACCGTTGGCTGCCCATGTTGCATATTTAGTTCACGACTACCGCTAATGCTCTCATTATAAATATCATAAAGTTTATTAACAATAACCTCATTTAATGCCCGTGGATCACTCACACCGCTGCGCTGCACCTCACGACGCAATTCATCCGTCAGCTCAGTTACCGTGGTCACACCGACATCAGCCATAATTAAAATATCTTCAAGCTCTTCAAAGTATTCCTCATCAACCGTCTGGAACCGTGACATCAAATCACCAAACGCCGATAAAATTCCACTACGGCTTTTGCTCATTTTCTGATGATAATCCTGAGCCTGCTCAATGCTACCTTGGGAAACCCCGGCACTAACAGCATCTTTCACTTCCTCAGCGGCTACCGGACTAGATTCCGGAACCGGTTGCGCCGCGGGCGCAGCCGGTTCCTCTAGCGTTTCTTCAGCATCAAGAGTAGCCGGTTCAATTATTTTGGCATCGTCCAGATTTTGTTCTTCTTGTTCTTGACCTTTAAACAGGTTTTTAAATTTTGAGAAAAAACTCATTTGCAACATGCCTCCTTTTGTTATTCAACGATTTTTTCAGCCTCTTCCAAACGTACTGAAATCATCTTGGTAATTCCTGGTTCTTGCATTGTTACCCCATAAAGAATATCAGCTTGTTCCATTGTTCCTTTACGGTGAGTAACAACAATAAATTGGGTTTCTTTGCTAAAGTTTCTTAAGTAGTTGGCAAAGCGTGATACGTTAGCATCATCAAGTGCCGCCTCAACTTCATCAAGAATACAGAATGGTACGGTGCGGGTTTTTAATAGCGCAAACAGCAATGAAATTGCAGTTAGTGCTCGCTCTCCGCCGGAAAGCAGCGATAAATGCTGCAATTTTTTTCCTGGTGGCTGAGCGATAATATCAATACCTGAGGTTAAGACATTATCCGGATCGCTTAATTCAAGCAATGCTTTCCCGCCGCCAAAGAGCTCGCTGAAGGTCTCATTGAAATGAGTCTGGATGGTTTGGAAAGTCGTATAGAAGCGACTTTCCATCTCTTGATCCATTTCAGTGATAATCTCTAACAAATTATCTTCTGCTTGTAACAAATCGGCTTTTTGCTCTGTCAGGAAAGTAAAACGTTCATTAACTCGTTCAAATTCTTCAATGGCACCAATATTTACCAGTCCCATTCGATCAATTGCCCGTTTTAATTCGGTTACACTTGCAACTGCTTCCTCAATTGGTTGTTCAAGCGTATGGCCGCAAGCACGCTCGTACGACAGTTGATACTCTTCTCCAAGTCTGGTTAATTTAGTATCAATTTCAACTTCTAAGCGCGTTTGTTTTAATTCGATTGCTTTCAATTCCTGCGCTGCTTTTTGTTGTTCTTTTTGCAGTCCGCGCAATTCATTACGTAAATCTTCCAACCGCCCGGTTTGCTCTAAACGTAATTTCCGCTGTTCATTAATTGCAACAATAATCGCATCGCGCGATTCTTGTTGCACGGTATTATCATCATCAACATCAGTCCGCGCTGATTCTATATCAATTTGCTGACCTTTCAACTCCGCCAACCGAACTTCTAAGCGACCGATTTCTTCGGCAATTTGAATGTTTTGATTTTGTAATTGCTCAGTTTGCAGCGTTTGCGTGTTGAGCATTTCTTCTTTACGCACAAGTTCAAGTTGTAGGTCCTGCAGTTGGTTATGCGCATTTTGCTCAGCAGCTTTTTGCGTTGAATATTGCTCTTGCAATTGGCTGACTGATTGTTCCATTGTAGTAATATTCTTACGCAGTTGCTCAATCTGATGTTTTTGCGTCAATAATCCGGTTCTTTCATTAGCAACTTTACCACCGGTCATTGAACCGCCACGGTGAATAACTTCACCTTCCAAAGTAACTACCCGGAACCGGGCGCCAACTTTTTTGGAAATATCGGTCGCATCTTTCAAGCTGTGCGCCACTAATGTAGTGCCAAGCAAATTCTCAACGATTGCCCGGTATTTATGATCAGTATTAATCAGGTTGCTGGCAACATCAACAAAACCATGTTGTTGTTTCAACATCGCTAAATCACCAGCGCTGGCAACGTTCCCTTTAATTCGGGTAATTGGTAAAAATGTTGCCTTTCCTAAACGATTCTCTTTCAAATACTGAATCGCATTTTGAGCAACGTATTCATCCTCAACAACAATATTCTGTAAATTGCTGGCTAAAGCTACTTCGATAGCAACATCATAACGGGCATCTAGTTCAATTAAATCTACTAATACACCGTTTACACCTTTGATGCGGCCATTTTCAGCATGTTTTAAAACTGCCTTAACCCCATGAAACAAATGACCGTAGCTTGCTTCAACATCACTTAAAGTCTGGAAACGCGAACGAGTTGACTCAAGTTCACGAATTTGTTGCATTTGCTGTGCTTCAATACCACGAACCTGCTCATTTAGTTTGCCGGCTTCGGCAGCATGAGCAGCAATCGTCGCCCGCATCGTTTCAATTGCCTGTGCATCATTCGACTTCTGATTAGCAAAGGTTGATAACACTTGATCAATTTGTGCCTTTTTATCCATCAGTAACTGATAATCAGTTTCCAGCTGTTTGTTGCTTTCTTGCATATTGCGGGCCCGTTCATCTAAAACCGCTTTTTGACCCTGAACATTTTCCAACACCCGGGTTGCTTCAACCAATTGTTCTTGCAACTGATTAATTTTTTGATCCTGAGTCACTAGTAATTGTTCAAATTCGTCAATTGACAATTCAGTTTCAACAACACTGGTAGCTAATGCAATATCCTTGGCAGTCAACTCTTCAGCCTGTACCTTTAATTCTTGCAATGCCTGATAAGAAGTTGTAATCTCTTGTGCTAATACCGCAATTTCAATCGCCTGCAACTGCTCTTTCTTGCTTAAATATTCTTCAGCAACTGCTGCTTGTGCACGCAAAGGCTCAACTTGATATTCAAGCTCACCAATAATATCTTCAACCCGGCGTAAATTTTCATGTGTTGATTCCAATTTACGCAAAGCTTTTTCTTTTCGAGTCTTATATTTCAAAACGCCTGCAGCTTCTTCAAAAATAACCCGGCGTTCTACCGGCTTACTATTTAAAATCTCATCAATCCGACCTTGACCAATAATACTGAAAGCCTCTTTACCAACACCGCTGTCCATAAAAAGACCGGCAATATCTTGCAGCCGGACATTCTCGCCATTAATTTTATATTCACTCTCGCCATTCCGATACAATCGGCGACTGACACTTACTTCCTGAAACTCAATTGGCAACTGCTTCTCCGAGTTATCCAAAACTAAAGTCACTTCAGCAAAATTCAACGGCTTTTTAGTTTCACTGCCCTTGAAAATAACATCCTGCATCTTACCGCCGCGAAGCGTCTTAGCCGACTGCTCCCCGAGTACCCAGCGCACAGCATCAACAACATTGCTTTTCCCGCTGCCGTTAGGACCGACAATAGCAGAAATACCCGCATTGAACTCAATGTCCGTGCGGTTGGCAAATGATTTAAAACCGTATGCTTCTATCCGTTTTAAAAACATGCTTTCTGACTCCTAAAATAATCTTCTTAAATTAAACAATTCAAGCTTCTATCTTCATGGTAAATTAATACTTCAGGCTTAATGAAAACGTTTGTCATTCTAAGGATAATTGTTGGATTTGTGCGAAGCGTATCTTGATATACGTGCCAAACAAAGACAACAATTTTCCAACGAATGCGGACAACGTGTTTCCGACGCAGCTTTGCTGCTAGTGCCTTTGGCGCAAAGCCTGAATCTAAATATATATTATACCATTTATCCCCTCTATAAAAAAGAGAAAATTTTCCTGGATAAAACCAAAAAAACAAAGCCGGAAATACCCGGCTTCGTTTTATAATTAAAATTGATGATTCTTAATTGCCACCGATTCAATGATGCTGGCAAAACCGGCAATAATGACGAAGATTGCTACCAGAATGGTCAGCAAACTAAAGCTGGTAATCGGATTAAGAATAATCAATATTCCGACAATAATCAGCACGATAGCGAGTAACGCTTGCCAAATCCAAGCTGAAAAACCAAAGCGACGCATATCGAAGGCACTAATAAACCGTAACAAGGCGAACAGAATCGTCCAGGCACCAAAACAATATGCCAAAACAATCATACTTTCCATTGGCACAAATAGTAAAATCAAACCAAAACCAATATCAATAATACCTTGAACTAAATGCCAACCCCAGCGCGGAAAGAATTTACGATTAATAATTGTTGCAATCGAAATACCGATTCCGGAAATTAAAAGTAAGGCACCAACAATCATTAATACAACCATAAAGGCTTCTGAAGGATTTAAGATAGCTACAACCCCTAAAATAATCAACAAAATACCGCGCAAAGTAAATAGCCACCAATGTTTATAACCCATAACTTCCATTTCCATAACTAACACTCCTTCTCAATTACAGTATACATGATTTTTTGCTTCGTGTACCATTAAATACAAAAATAATATTTGCAAACGCATTTATAATAGCAATTTTCTATGTAAATAGCAACTCCTTTTCGGATGGTAAAACTCAGGTAAATGCCGGAGCCCGCTTGCTCCGGCATTTACCAAAAAAGTTCCACCAAGAATCCCAGTGTTACAATACTGTTATTTTACTCACCATGCCCCATTTGCTATAATGTGAATGTATAAGAAAGGGGTTTTTATTATGCGCAAGCATTCACTTTGGGGATTAATAAGCACTGCTGTTGCGGTTTTAGTATTATTAAGTGCCTGTTCAATTCCGGGAATACCGAATTCAAGCACACCGCCAGAGAGCGAGAATGTTGCAGATTTTAGCAACATTCATTATCAACTGATTGGCGATTTAGATGTTGAGAACCGGGTGGCAACCGGAACCCAGACAACAACTTTTACAGCGAGCAGCATTGCTGAGCCGCTTGATACTGTTGGCTTTCATCTCTATGCCAACTCGTACAGCAGCCCGGAAACCAGCCCGTCAATGGGCTATTCAAGCATCCCGGCCAAGGATGCGCTTGGCCGCATTACCGTTACTGAAGCAACGGTGAACGGAAATAAAATTGAAAAATTTAATTCCGAAGGGCAATTTCTGGAACTGAAATTGCCGGAAGCGATTCAACCGGGTGAAACGGTTGAGGTTACTTTAGTATTCAATACCAAAGTACCGGTCAGTACTGAACGATTTGGTTGTTACGAAGAAATTTGTTCGTATACACAATGGCATCCTTTATTAGCCAAATATAATGTTGACACTAAAACTTGGGATGATCATAACTATGCGTTGCAAGGGGAAAGCGACTATATTGATGATGCCAGTTACAATGCGACTTTAACTTATCCGGAAAAATATACTGCGGTAACCGGTGGTGTGGATAACGAAAAAGTTTTAGATGGCAAAAAACAATTGACTGCCGAGCTTGAACATGGCCGGATTTTTGCAATTATCATCAGCGAACATTTTGAAATAAAAGAAAAAACGTTTGATGAGACAACAATCCGCACCGTTCATGACAGCCGCAACACCGACTTTACCGAAAAAGATAACGAAAACTTATTTACTGATGCAAATGGCGCTATTTCTTTCTTCAGTGAAAAACTTGGCGAATTTGCATATGCTAAACAGTTTGATATTGTTGAAACTGCGGTAGAAGGCTTCGCTATGGAATATAGCGGTCTGGTACAAATGGGTTACTTCTTTAATGGTCAGCATGATTATCAATTCTATGATGTGGTTGCTCATGAAATCGGGCATCAATGGATGTATTCAAAAATAGGCAGTAATTCAGCGAGCTCACCATTCATTGATGAAGGCTTTACTACTTTTATCACTGCTTACTATTACGAAATTGAACACCAAGATAATCCTGATGCTGAATATTTAGGGCTGTCATCACTGGCTGCCTACTATACCGGTCAAACAATTCACGGACCTATCGGTGAATCAGTATATTACTTTGATAAACAAGGCGCATATGCTTATTCGGATGCAGTATACAGTGGTACAGCGTTAGCATTGAATGAACTGCGTTTGCTTGATGGGCAAAAACTTGATGCTGTGCTTGCGGCCATAGCCGACAAACACAGCTACGGCTTCGTTACCAGAAATGATATTTATAGCTATATTGAAGAGCAATACGGGGTTGATACTAAAGAACAATTTATGTATATGATCAATGAGCCATATTATAAATATCCGACGATGCTTATCGGTACGCAATTATAAGGAGGGATTCTATGAAACTAACTGTTGAAAACATAAACAAGACCATTGATGGTAAAGATATTCTCAGTCAACTGAATTTGCAAATTGAGGGTGCAAAAATCATTGGTTTGCTTGGTCCAAACGGTAGTGGTAAAACAACATTAATGAAGATTATTGCTGGTTTGATGCAACCTAATCAAGGTCGTTTGCTGATTAACAATCAAAGTTATCGTTATCCGCAAACTTCACAGCAAATTGCTTATTTACCAGATAGCTTAATTTTTCCAAAAAGCTATTCTGTCAAACAAGCCTGCACCTATTTTCAAACTAATTACTTTGATTTTAATGAACAAAAGTTTTATCAAATTTTAGCAGATTTGCAGCTTGATTTACATCGCAAGTTAAGTTCAATGTCTAAAGGTCAGCAAGAACGCTTAATGCTGGCTCTGGTACTGGCACGCGAAAGTGAACTTGTGTTACTTGATGAGCCATTAGCAGCAATTGATGTTATTTCACGTGATGAAATATTACGATTAATTAAAACCTACAGCGGTCAGAATACGACCTATATTATTACGACTCACTTAATTCTCGATATGCAGGATTTATTTGATGAAGTGTTATTCTTAAATCGAGGTCAGGTCGTCTTCCATTCCCTAGTCGCTCCGCTTTGTGCCCGTGAAAATAAATCACTTCTTGATATTTACCGTAGTTTTTATGGTTATCAAGGTGTTGCTCAAGGAGGTATGTACTAATGTCTAGGTATTTAAGAACTTTTTTCGCTGATAACCGTTTAGTACTTTCGATTTCAGCTATTGTCTTATTTGTAACAACATTACTCTATACTTTCTTATTGTGTAATATGATTACTTATCAAAGTCAAAATTACTCAAACTATGGTGGCGGTTTTGAAGGTTTGATGATTACGATGATGATTGTTTTCGTATTATTCGTCTTGCTTATGCTCTTTATTCTGGCACCGGGAACTTCGCTGTTTATTACTTTGCGTAATTTTACCGGCAGAAGTAAACTGCGGTATGCAATGATCCGGATGTCACGGATTAGTTTCTTTTTTGGTCAATTAGCTGCTTATTTACTGATTAGCATAGGTATCATTGCCGTAGTTGGTTTGGGAGCATTCATCGGCGTTACCTTGGGTGGCCAATTATTAGGAACACTTGATACTATGGTTGAGGTGTTATCCGGATTCTTGGAAACGCCGCTTTCGGCGATGCTCTGGATAGTAAACAGCGGTCTAGG
Organism: Culicoidibacter larvae; assembly: GCF_005771635.1. Lineage (GTDB taxonomy): Bacteria > Bacillota_I > Bacilli_A > Culicoidibacterales > Culicoidibacteraceae > Culicoidibacter > Culicoidibacter larvae. The sequence continues at coordinate 67,106 of NZ_VBWP01000009.1, forward strand.
CTGGGTCACTAATTTCTTCTTCTGGGCAACCTGGATTATTCTTTACTCAACTAAAAGTTTTAGAAAAATTCCGCGGGTTGGTCGCATCTTCTTGATTATTGGTATGGTAATTGGCTACTTTATTATTACCATGATGATTAATTTTGTTTTTGCTACTTACCTTGGGTATGGCAGCAGTACCACCAGTTTAATGGATATGATGTTTGGCTACTCATCAGTTTATAATTCTGGCTATGACCTTGATTATGAGCGTATACAAATTATTGCTCAATTCAGTCAACTTATTTATAACTTAATTCCATTGTTTGGATTTGGCGGCATTTACATGTTCTTGTTAGCTAAACGATACGAAGTCTAAAAAAAGCTCCCCGGTTGCGGGGAGCTTTTTTATTTATAATTTAAGATATTTTCCCGTATAGCTTTGCTCGCAATGTATTAAGTCTTCCGGCGTCCCGGTAAACAGCACTTCACCACCACGATTTCCGCCTTCGGGTCCCATATCAATGATCCAGTCAGCACGGCTCATCACATCCAAGTTGTGTTCAATAATGATGACGGTATTGCCTTGGTTAACCAAATTATCTACAATATCCATAAATTTGTGAACATCAGCCATGTGTAAACCAGTAGTAGGCTCATCAAGAATATAAATATTACCTTTCTTGTAGAGTTCGGCGGCAATCTTGATACGTTGACATTCACCGCCAGATAAGGTGCTAAACGGCTGTCCGATAGCCATATAGTCAAGTCCGACCTCAATTAGCGCCTGTAATTTTTTGCGAATTTCCTTCGTTTCAAAAAACTCATAGGCTTCGCTTGGATTCATTGCTAAAATATCAGTAATATTTTTACCATCACAGTCTATTTCACGTACTTCTTGGCGATAACGACTGCCGCCACAGGTTTCGCAAGTCATCCGCACATCATCCATGAAGCCCATGGTAACTGCAACACTTCCTGCCCCTTTACAAGTCGGACAACCGCCTTTGGAATTAAAACTAAATAATCCGGCATCCTCACCCGTGCGCTTTGCCAGTTCTTTGCGCATTAAATCAAAGGCGCCAATATATGTAACTGGAATCGCTCGTGAAGATTTAGTTGGTGCACTTTGATCAACAACAACTGCTTCCGGATGCTCATTTAAGAATACATCATGAATTAACGAACTTTTTCCCGATCCGGCTACTCCGGTTACACAGGTAAAAATCCCTTTTGGTATCTTAACACTAACATGCTTCAAATTATGTACTGTAGCATCTCTAATTTCAAAATAATCAACAGCACTGCGACGCTGGTATGTTCTATGCGGTGGATTTTGAAAAGCTTCTAAATATTTAGCTGTTGCTGTATCGGCTGTCTTCAAATCGGCAATTGACCCATTGAAAACAACAGTACCGCCATGCTTTCCGGCTTTCGGACCAATATCAATAACCCAATCCGCTGCTTCAATGATATCTGGATCATGCTCGACTACATAAACACTATTGCCTCGGTCGCGCAGGCCATAAAGCAATTCAATCAACTGTTTATCATCGCGCGGATGTAAGCCGGTAGAAGGTTCATCTAAGATATAAAGCAGTCCGGTTAAATCACAATCAAGCTGCTTAGCCATCTTCACCCGCTGGCTCTCGCCGCCGGAAAGCGTGGCAACCGGGCGGTCCAGCGACAAATAACTCACACCGATATCAATCAAATGTCCTAAAATACGCCGAATTTTAGCAACTATCTTCGTTGCCAACGGATCATCAATATCCGCTAAAAATCGATCCAGTTCATCAAGTTCCAGCGCTGAGAGTTCAACAATTGTTTTTCCCGCAACTCGAATATTTCTTGAACGTTCATTCAACCTCGCACCATGACATGCCGGGCATACCCCATCTTCAAAAAACTGTTCAATACTCTGTTTATTATTCTCACTATCTTCTTCATCTTTCAAATTACGATTGCGTTCAACTTTACGAATCAATCCTTCATAAGTTTTCTTAAAATTGTCGCTACTCACTTCTTTTAGGGAAAATTCTTCAGCATACAACAGTGTATCCAACTCCGACTGCGGCCAATCCTGCAAAGGCTTGTCCGCATCAAATAATTTGCTGCCAATCATTTCTTTCCACATCCAGCTGCCGACTTTATAATATGGATGCAAAATTGCTCCTTGATTCAGTGATTTACTGAAATCAACAAAGTGCTCAACAATAACTTTATGCACCTGTCCTTTCCCAAGACAATCCGGGCACATGCCATCCGGTAAGTTGAATGAAAACATCGCTTGAGGCAAATGCTCCGGTTCACCGCAACGACTAAATAACATCCGCATATAGGAAAGAATATCGTTTACAGTTCCTACTGTACTTCGCGAGCTTTTGCCAAGCCGTTTCTGATCAATCATAATAGCAGTTGCTAAATATTCAATTTCATCAACCGGCGGCCGCGATAATTTCGGCATCCGTTTACGTGCAAATGCACTAAACGTCTCAATGAGCTGCCGCTGTGCCTCAGTATAAATCGTATCAAACACCAATGAAGATTTACCACTGCCGCTCACCCCGGTAAATACAACAAACTTGTCCTTGGGAATACTAACTGTAATATCTTTTAAATTGTTTGTCTTGGCACCATGAATAATTAAATTTTGATTCATATATAGCTTCACTCCTTTATAGTACTATCGTAGCACAATGAAGCAAGAGATAAGGTTTATTTCGTATTTATAGTCCTAATTGACAAAAACCTTAGCAAACAATTATAATGTTTAGGAAAGCAGGGATAGCATGAAACGACCAATTGATATTGCCAGAGCACTGAATATCAGTACCAGTTCATTACGTCACTACGAAGACTGGCAAATGATTCCAGCAGTAGAACGAACTGCAAATGGATATCGTATTTATAATGAAGAACATATTGCCTACTTTACTTGTATCAGATTAATGGCACCAGGTTTTGGCATAAAACTAACCGGTGAAATCATGCGTCTGCTTATGACTAGCAACCATTCACAAGCGCTTTGGCGCATTAATGAAGAACAAGCAAAACTGCATAATGAAAAAATTATTGCTGAAAAAGCATTGGAACACATTGCCCGCGCGACCATCTTCACCCAAACACAAAACCGCTATACCATTGGTGAAGTCAGCAAAAAAACCGGTATACCCGCCTCAACAATACGCTTTTGGGAGAAAATCAGGCTGCTTGAACTCGAGCGCGAGCCAAGCAGCCGCTACCGACTCTTCACTAACGAACACATTAGTCGCATTTTTGTTATCCATGCCCTTAACACCTCAATCTACTCGCCAACATATTCACTTGCCGGTATTCAAGACTTACTCCATGAACTTGACTTCAATGACAGCGAACGAATTCAAAAAATTACTGATGATTTTATCAGCCATTTAGAAACTATTAACTATTACCAAACCTCTGGTATCGCCGGCCTCCATGACCTAATCACTTTTCTTGGCCTTGGCAAACCACGTTTAATCTCAACTAACTCAATGAAGGAGCAATAAATCGTGCAAACTACATTCAGAACCAAAATAAGTATATGGCGGATTCTTTCTGCTGTTTTTCTATTAACTATCGGCCTTTTACCCTTTCTTCTGCCCAACCACTCAGAAAACAACCCAATCCTTAACTTCCTTCCGCTTATCTTATTTGGCACCTATGCTGCCTACTTACTGCTCTGTTTCTTCACAACATTCACTCTCAGCAACGAAGATTTGCTGATAAAATCCTTTTCCGGCACTATCGTCATTCCATACACAAATATTACAGCCGTTACAACCCGAAAAATAAATCCTTTCTTTCGATATGGCTACATAAAAGGATATATTCGCAAAGAAACAGCGACTCATGTCATTTTGATTAGCTATATGAATGAAACCCAAAAACAAATAACAATCATGCTCTCACCACAAAACCAAAATACATTTCTAGCAAAATTATCCACATTGATAAATATATAAAAAGACGACCCAGTATGGGTCGTCTTTTTTATCCTTGTCTATCAAAAAAGTGTGGCGAATCACCACGTTCACCAAAGCCGATTTCATCACCAACGCTAGTCACGCGTGCTGCCAAACAATCTTTACATTCATCAGCAGTATCTTCAACGCAAGGCTTTTCGTCATATAGTTGGTAGTTTTCACGATAGCCTTCAGTGGTAACAATCGGCATTAAGATATTCGCTCCGGCCTGCAGTCCCTTTTCACGGCCAACCGGATTAAGCGCCTGCAACGCTGTTGTTGCCGCAATATTAACATCTTTTAAATACAATCGCGTTACTGCAACCATTTTTAAGCCCAATAAGAACCGCTCACGCTTAGCTTTTGCACTGTTGCCGCCGGCAGCCAAGACTTCCTGTCCCATTGGCGTGTCACTGCTAACAATGTATGGTCCCATGCCAATCATATCAATATTATGCGCTTTGAAAAACATAATGTCGTTCGCTAAATCTTCAATCGTCTGTCCGGGCAAACCAATCATGACTCCGGTACCAACCTGAAAACCAACTTCCTGCAAAGTTTTAATACAAGCAAGACGACGCTCAAAATTATGATTGCCATCTTGTGGATGAATTTTTGCAAATAGTTCCGGGTTCGTCGTTTCAATTCGTAATAAATAACGATGCGATCCGGCAGCAAACCAACGCTCATAAACTTCTCGTTCCTGTTCACCAATACAAAGCGTAATTCCTAGCTCATTATTGGTTTCCTCATTAATACGCAAAATTAAACGTTCAACAAAGTCAGTAAAATCAGCATCTTCACGCTCACCCGACTGCAAGGTTACTGAACCGTAACGGTTTTTCCATGTCCATATTGCTGCTTCAACAATCTCATCCTCACTCATATTGAATGAAAGAACATTAGTATTGCTGCTGCGAATACCACAGTAATAGCAATCCTTGGTACAAACATTAGAAAACTCAATCAAGCCGCGATAATAGACCTTGTTCCCTACATACTTTAATTTAGTTTGATAGGCAGCAGCAAATAAAGCATCCATATCACGACGATCTTTAGTCGCTAACAGCGTGCATAAATCAGCATGGCTCAATTGCTCTTTTTGTAAAATAGTTTCGATCATAATGGTCCCTTCTATAATAGATCTTTCCGGCGCAAATAAAGCACGGTTAGATAACATAATAATACTGAAATAACAACAATAATCAGTACTGCAATCGACAAATCCTGAAATGGTAAACCAACATTCATTCCGAAGAATCCGGTAATTAGTGTCGGAATCGAGATAATAATTGTTACTGAAGTCAGACGTTTCATAATTTGATTCAAAGTATTAGAAACCAGTGATGAAGCAACATCCATAGCGCTGCTTAATACCTCACGATAAATTGTTGCCATCTCACTCGCCTGCTGACTCTCAATTTGCACATTATCAAATAATAGCTCCATCTCCGAATCAGTCTCAATCTGCAAATACTGGCGCTCACTCATCTTATTAAGCATACTGTTAAAGCCAGTCAATGCCGTTTTAATATGGATAATCGACTTTTCCAGCGTAAACAATTTGCGGAAATCTTCATTGTAAACCCGCTTTAAAAACCGATCTTCAATATGCGTTAAGTCCTCACGTATCTCACGTAAATCACGAATATAACTTTTCATAATGTATTGCAACAACTGCATTGCAATAATACCAGGCTTTCTTTCAAGGTCATCAGACTTATCAAAACGATTACGGAATTCCTCAATATACTCATGATGAGCCGCGGTAATAGTAATCATCTTACCATTATTAATAATAATACTAATCGGAAATGTATCATATAAATTCATATCGTTTTCAATTCGCTTTACATAAGGAAAATCAATAATAATAAAAATCCCATTTGCTAAGCGCTCAAGCCGAGATGGCTCATCCAAATCGGAAACACCCTCAAAATAATACATTGGTAAATCATATTCCTTTGATAATGCTTCAATATCCTGCACACTGGGTGCCGCAATATGCCGCCAAGTAGCGCTCTCCTCAATTGCTCCCATACCATTCACCTTCTCCTACTTACCACTCTTAGTCAACTGCCAAAGCATAATCGACCCCGCTACTGCAACATTCAATGACTCGGTTGCATCATGCATCTTAATCGTTAACGCCTCGTGCGGTAACCCTTGCCAAAAATCCCGTATGCCTTGCCCTTCATTGCCAAGCACTAAAGCCCAAGCCGATAAATCCTCGCAACTGCCAACATCATTACCATCCATCATCGTCAGCAACAATGGCAACTGTCGCTCATCAAGTAACGCCGCAATTTCAGTCGCTGCCAGCGTCAAAACCGGCAAATGAAAAATTGCTCCTTGACTCGCGCGCACAACTTTCTCATTAAAGCAATCAACTGCATCATTAGTAACCAGCAAAGCATCCACACCAAAAGCCGCAGCACTGCGGATTAAAGTGCCAACATTTCCGGGATCCTGCAGCCCATCCAAAACCACCACACGCTTCGCTTCGCTCGAAAGCATCGGTTGCACCATACGGCAAACTGCCATAACCGGCTGCGGCGACTTCGTCACCGCGAGCTTCGCCAACACTGACTCACTGACAAGCACATTGTCATAATCGCTCTTATATGGTTCAATACTGATAATTGTCTCGACAATATCAGCCTTCACCGCTTCCTCCACCAAATGCCAGCCTTCAACTAAAAATTGCTGCTGCGCTTCGCGGTACTTCTTTTGCTGCAGCTTTGTCCACTCTTTTACCCGGCTGTTCTGCACCGATTCAATATACTGCGTCATTCTGTCTACTCCTTAGCGCCAATGGCACCTATATTATTTTAAAATTGTATTAATATCATCAACAATCGGCAAACTTAATTGGGTAACCGTCGCAAATGATTCCATCATAGCTTCATCCCAAAGGAATGCCGGATTATGAGCATCACTGCCAATCATCGTCCGCACCCCGGCACTTGCTGCCAGCTCCCAGAAACGATGATGCGGATAGCCATAGCGTTCTTCATCCTCATACTGATGTTTTCCTTTACGAATACCATTGGCATTATATTCCAAGACAATATTGCGTTTTACTGCCATATCAATAATCTGTTCCGAACAACGCTCGGCAGTAATATCCCAGCGCGGATAACGATCAAAAGCAACATCAGGGTGAACTACAAAGGTAAAATAATCAGTTGCCATGCCAGCCAGCAAATTCTGAGTATATGCTTCTAAAACTTCAGGTGTTTCGGTATGAAAAGCATCATGCCAACTACCATCCGGAAGTTGGAAGTCATGATTACCAAATGCCAAATAGTCTAAACCATAAACATTATAAAGTTGCTCATAATAAGCATGCATTGTTGCATCATATTCAATCTCCAAGCCTATGTATAAAGCAATCTTATCAGCGTACTTTTCATCAAGCATGCGGAAAGTCTCAATATATCCTGGCAACTCGCGAAAATCCATTCGCGAACGATTCCAACGCTCATCAGGAAACGGTCCATGATCACTCATTCCCAATTTTTTATATCCAGCAGCAATGGCAGCCTTAACATATTCCTCATCACTGCCAACCGCATGATTACATCTAGTTGTATGGGTATGATAATTTCCTACAAGCATACTCGTCACCCTTTCATCACTCTATTATACCACAAAAGCAAACCCGCACAAAGTTATTCAGTAGTTCATTTTTTATTGGAAAAATAAGGAAAAGGCCAGCCCTCAGGGCTGGCCTTTTCCTACTGCTCACTAAAAATATCCTACCAATTTTCCCAACATACTAACTCCCATAAAGCGTAGTCATTTCATTAATCCGCCGCTTCATTTCTGAACGAACATGCGACGGCTCTATGCAAATACACTTATTGCCAAACCCGAAAAGAATATTGTAGTAATAATCATTCTCTATAAAGGGAAAGCTGACAATATAGTGTTCATCTCCATCAGGTGTGAAATGATCATAAGTACAATAATCAAGCACTTGTTCACTGATTGACTTGTGAATCCGCAAGGTAATCTTAGTTTGCATCGTTGCCAAAATATCAGTAAAGTCTAATTGTGGTTTTTGATAATCACGTGGTGTGAAGGTTTGTTCTTGTAATTGTAAATCGGACATTCGTGATAATCTGAATAAGCGATAATCATTTCGTTGATTGCAATAACCTTGCCAATACCATTGATTACCTTTTAGCACCAACTGATATGGTTCAGCTGTGCGGGCAGTTTTATTGCCATAGCGATCAGTATAATCAAAGCTAAGCAACTTATTTTCTTGCAAAGCAGTTTTAATAATCGCTAAGTATGGTTGCATATTTTCATTACTCATCCACGGACTTAAATCTATATATATTTGATTTGCTTTTACTTCAATTTCCTTTGCCTTTTCAGGTGGAATAAGATTCTTTACTTTAGCAATTGCATTGTTCAATTCAGTTGCCCGAGTCATATTGGCAACACTGGCAAGTCCAATTAAAATAGCAGACAGATCGGCAAGTGAAAAAACTTTGTTATCAAGTTTGTAGTTTGGCATAATTTCAATGCCGCCGCTAACTCCCGGAGTTGCCATAATCGGAACTCCGGCCATATTAATACTATCTATATCACGATAAATCGTCCGTGGTGAAACCTCAAATTGTTCTGCCAACTCATGAGCACTGACGCGTTTCTTATCCATAAGTAACATAATAATACTAACCAGTCGGTCTACCTTCATTTTTTCGCCACCTTTAAATTTATTTTATATTGTTGCCATAATGTTGTCAACAATTGACTGATATAATAAAAGCATAAATAATCTACTTTTCAGGAGGAACCATTATGAAAAAGCAAGCTTTAGTCATTATTGATATTCAAAAGGATATTACCAAAAACTACAAAGATATTATTGAGAACATTAACACCGCCATTAATTGGGCAGTCGATAATAATCTTCATGTTGTTTATATTCGACATGAAAACTTATCTGCTGGTACAAGAACTTTTAAACCGGGTACTGCCGGAGCTGAGTTAGCTGATGATTTAAAAATAGTTTCAAACAATATTTTTACTAAATATAAAGGTAATGCATTAACCAGTAATGCTTTTGCAGATTTTATTAGTGAAAATGACATATCAGATTTCTATATAACCGGAGCTGATGCCGTTGCCTGTGTAAAATCTACTTGTTTCAACTTACGTAAAGCTGATTATGGTGTAACGGTTTTATCTGATTGCATTACCAGCTATGACAAAAAAAAATTGACGAAATGCTGACATATTATCAAAATAAAGGCAGCAAAATTATTACTTTAAATGATCTTTTAGACTAATTGCCTATGCTACCAAGCACATAAAACAGCCACTAAAGAGACGGTGGCTGTTTTATTCAGTTATGCTATAATGAAGCTAACGAAAGGGAGCTGATTTTATGGATACACATGATGATATTCAAGCAATCCTTGCCCACCGCTATGACCGCGGCTGGGACTTCTGGACTTCACCCGACCGCCGTATCATTGCCGGCGCACCGTTTTCAACACTGGAAAGCGCAGGCTTTTTGCTTGAACTTGGTATGCCGGCAAGTGACCCGATACTGCAAAGCGTGAGTGAACTCTTTTTTGATGCTTGGCAAACAGATGGCCAATTCAAACCATATCCTAAAGGCGCAACTTATCCCTGTATGACTACTGAATGTGCTCGGTTGCTCTGCCAATTAGGCTATGTTAATGATCAACGTATTCAAAAAACACTTAGTTTCTTATTAACAAGCCAACATTATGATGGTGGCTGGCGCTGCAATAAATTTTATTATGGCCATGGGCCGGAGACCGAATTTTCTAATCCGCTGCCAACTCTCTTCGCCCTTGATTGCTTTCGCTATACAGAAAACTATCAAAACAGACCAGAGCTCACTCGAGCAATAGAGTTTTTATTATCTCATTGGGATACTAAAAGGCCTATCGGACCATGCCATTATGGCATCGGCAAACTGTTTATGCAAGTCGAATATCCATTTCGCGGCTATAACCTCTTCCAATACGTCTATATCCTCTCCTTCTATCCCGCTGCACGCAGTGACGAACGTTTCAAAGCTGCCTTCGCTGCTTTAAAGGCCAAAACCAAAGACGAACAAATAATTGTTGAGCGCGTTGTTCCTAAATTAGCAAAACTCAACTTCTGCAAGAAAGGTGAACCAAGCATTTTGGCAACTAAACGGTACCAAGAAATTCTCACTAATCTTGTTGAATAAAAAAGAAAAGCCCAGAGTGCAGCACTCTGGGCTTTTTTATCTTACTATACTTAGCGTTGTTTACGCTTCGGCGCCGGTCCGCGACCTTTGCCTTTGTAACCACCTGAGCGTTCACGGCGATCATCATTATAACGACGCTCTCCGCCACGACCTTCAATGCGATTATTGCGGCGATCACGATCACGTTGGTCATCACGGCGACGCTCATCATGACGACGTTCCGCACCACTTAACTCGCTGCGACGGCGATCTCCGCCACCATTGCGGTCATCACGACGACGATCGTCACGACGACGTTCACCACCGCCATTTCGGTCATCGCGACGACGGTCATTACGACCGCCATCACGGCGCCGGGTATTTGGATGTTGTTCCATACCACGGGCACGGCGATTATTATTACCACGGAAATTCGCTTCATCTTCACGTGCTTTTGAGAATGCTTCTTTATCGAATTTTGGTGTCAATAAATGTAAAGCAGCTGCTACAAGTAAAGAAGGATCATATTCTTTCAACATTTGTTTAGCTTGAGCAACACGGTGGTATGCTTCACCAAATGAAATACTATCAATCATACGTTCAGCAGCTTCATTTTCTACTGCCTCAATAACTTCATTGGTGCTTGGACGATACATCCGCTCCATTGTTGCTTTAGTTTTCTTTTCAATATATGGTAATTGTCCTTTACGCTCTTTTGGCGTTACAAAAGAAATTGCTTGTCCAGATAATCCGGCACGACCGGTACGGCCGATACGGTGCACGTAATATTCATAATCTTGTGGTAAGTCATAGTTATAAACGTGACTTACACCTTGAATATCAAGACCACGGGCAGCAACGTCAGTTGCGATTAAGATACGCGTTTGACGAGCTTTGAATTTACGGAAGGCAACAGTCCGTTGCTCTTGCGATAAATCACCGTGAATGCGGTCAGCGTGGAAGCCTTCTTGCATCAATGCTTCCATGACTTCATCGACACGGCGTTTGGTGCGGGCAAAGACAATTGCCAACTCTGGTTTTTGTACACGAATAACGTCTACAAGGGTTGCTAATTTTTGGTTATCACGCACTTCAACATAATATTGCGTGATATTTTCAACGGTTAATTCTTTTGCTTTGATGGCAATGTGAACTGGTTCGTTCAAGAAACGTTCTGCAACAGCTTTTACCTTTTGTGGCATTGTCGCTGAGAAGAAGAGCGTCTGGCGTTCTTCTGGCATTCGTTCGAGAATTGTTTCAACATCATCAATGAATCCCATGCTTAACATTTCATCCACTTCGTCTAAAATCATAAAACGAATATTATCAGTTTTCAAAGTACGGCGTTTCACGATGTGGTCAATAACCCGGCCCGGCGTACCAACAATAATATCGGCACCTTGACGCAACAATTTGAATTGTTTGTCAATTGATTCACCACCGTATACAGCTACCGTTTTTAATTTTGTGTGTGCTGATAATTTACGGAATTCATCAGTTACTTGCAAGGCAAGCTCACGAGTAGGCACAAGTACTAGAACTTGCGGTAATTTTCCCGGTTGCAATTGTTCAATTGTCGGGATTGCAAAGGCAGCGGTTTTACCGGTACCAGTTTGCGCTTGACCAATAATATCATGGCCTTCGAGTACGTTAGGGATAGCTTCAACCTGGATAGGCGTTGCCGTTTCATAGCCAATTTCTGCAAGTGTACTATGCATTGCAGCACTTAATGGCATTTCAGAATATTTCATTAATAGACTCCTCTGTTATTCAATTTTGGCAAAAAAATAAAGAGCTCGTCGCTTAACAATTCGCGGTAACGCTCCCTGGTCCTTTTGCTATAACTTAGATATTATAACACACTTTTTTCTGAAAAGAAATAAAATTCCGGGAAAAGGTGAACTTTTTCCGGAATAATTTAGGGCACTTCTACAAACATTTAATAAAACTACTTTCGAATAGTTACATATCTTTGCCCTTTTCTTATTTGAAAATCTATATATTTTTTTCGTTTTGCTAACCAAAACAATTCTTTAGTGTAACCCATACTCTCATCAAGTTCTTTTGATAACAAGTCATCATTAGGCACTTTATACATTTTTGCACTATCTAATTCTATTGTTTCTGATGTAATAATAATCATTAGTAATCTCTCTAAATTGAAAGCAAAAGTTTTTCTTCTATAAACTTCATAAGTAACAACAGCTAGAATCATAATAATAAGTAATACTACTGGAATTCCTATGCGAACTATTTGCCATGGAATAATTTTACTTATAAAGGTTACATAAAATGTAATACCTCCGCCCATGCAGAAAATAACCAGCTTCGCAAACTCTCTTACTTTTTTTGATTCCATATGTTTATCTTCTCCTTTAATATTAAATTTTCTCAAAATAGTTTAGTTTATAACTAAATCAAAATCTCTTATCATTCGTTGCTTTAGTAATCCTGTTTCGCGATAATCATGCAAATTAGATATTACTCCATCATCAGTTTCAATAAAAATTTCCAATTTTCTAGTAATATCCAAGCGACTATTATCGGAATTATTATGCAGTTCATTCCATAAATCTCGCTTTATTGCTATCAAATCAGTTCTACCTGTACACTTTGATATCTGACATTCTTCAATTATAGCTTTATGATCATCATAGCCATTATAATGAAAATAATAGTATTCACGAACACCAACTATATTAATGTCGTTTGTTCCATTAACATATTTACTAAACTCGTAATACGTGGGAACTTCATACTTGGTAACTTTACCGTCATCACCTTCAAGTTCAAACTCATTGTTGGATACTTCTGTTAAGTCAACTTGCGTTTTTATCAAAGAAATTAAATCACTTCGTTCTAAAGTAGAAATGAGCTTTTTATCTTCATTCGCCAAATTATCAAAAATATATCCTTGTTGGTATAAAAATTCCGGATTTCCTATTAACCTTGCTTCTGACCAGTCACCCTCCTTAAATGAGCGAAACATATAATTCATACTTGTGCTACTATCAGGATAACCAACACCAACAATTGTATAATGTTTATTATTTTCGCTTAAATCACGAGTCACAACTGCCAATCGCATCCCGGACTTTTCTACACTCAAATCAGAGTATTGTTCCTTGTCAAAATTGACTGGCATAAGAATTACGGTACCATCAAGAATTTGTTGCCGATACTCATCAACCAGTGCTTCATACTTCTCATTTATTGTCACATATGTAAACGTAGCGTGAAGTTGGATATTCAATACTTCAAGATATGTAACCGTTTTGTCTTGTTCTTGCCAAAAATAATGTTCAGCAAAATATGATTCACCAATTTGTTCCGGAAAAGCAAATTTCCAGAACAAGTGTCCGGCATTATCATCATATCCTTCAGGACCTGCTAAATTCATATACAGTTCATATTCTTGATCTTTATCTGCTAATAACTCAGCAACAGACTCACGCACTTTAGCTCCTAATAACTCATCACCAAACAAGACCCCGTTTAATGCGATTCGATTATAGACTTCATCATATGTCTGATTGCTAATATTATTTAAATGCACAGTAAAACAAATCCGGAGTCCCACAAATGCAACCAAAATAATCCCAAGAACCATTAAGCTGCCAATTAAAACTTTTTTCCAACTCAAAACTTTCTTCACACAAACTCCCACTTTAAAATCGTTTTATAACATAATTGTATCAATTATATTCTTTTAATCAATCGGATTTTTATGGAAAAAAAGAAAATTCCGGGAAAAGATGAACTTTTTCCGGAATACTAGTTTCGATTTGATGAATTGAAGAAGACTGAAGCAAGAATTAATATCATGCCGATAGTTGCTGCGACCGTATTACCCGCTGGCGGAAAAATACTGCTGCGCCCTAATATTAACCAATAGAATACATAAACAATTGTTGGAACTGCTATTATCGCAGTTCCCAGAGCTACACCGCTATTACCAATAATACCATGTATATCTAATTTACCGGTCGCCGCTGCTTGCCTGCTGATCTCACGATTAAAACGGACTGCAAGCACTAAAAACGTTCCTAAAGTCAGCAAGATAATATTTACCCATACTGACAATAAACCGATTGTGAAAAAACATATAATCGGTATCGCAATTAATATCCCGCCAATTACGTAACCTACCATTCTTATCATTTTAATATTCATACTTACCCCTATTTCTATATGTTCTCAATTATTCCTTAGAATACCTTTCCAGCAATAAATTGTTTATTAATTTCCTCGAAAATATATGATTGAATATGCGGATAGGTTAAATTCTCCGGCAGTGCGTCAAAGAAACGTACAGTGCCAATCTCTAAATCCGGCAATTCACCAAGTTCAGTGATTTGCGCATAGTAGAGTCCGCCAAAGCTTTCATTTTCATCAGCAGTCCCGTAACTATGCACAACTGAGTAGATGCAATGTTGATACAAATCAAAGCTTATCGCTCCGGTTTCTTCAACCAATTCGCGGCTCGCGCATTTGTTGACGGTTTCACCCGGCTCACGATGGCCTCCGGGAATTTCCCAGGTGTCGCGCTTTTTGTGCTGTACCATCACATATTGATTCTGATAACGCGCTACAATAACGGCAAAGGTGATTTCCTCATCGGCAATTGCATCCCATGGATAAAATTTAACCATATATCTGCTCCCTTATACTATGCTAACCTGACTGACAATAAAGTTCAGTTGGTCATTCCGGGTTTCGAATTTGCCATTGACCCGAACAACGGCACCTTTTTCCAAAATCTGGCTGTAGCGATCATAGGTGTTGGGAAATACGGTTGCCGAAACGGTGGCACTATCATCACTGAAGGTCACAAAAACCATGATATCACCTTTCTTGGTTTTAATTGATTTAATTCGTTCTATATAAACGATAGCATCAACTTGACGGCCAATCAACTCAGCACCTTGGTCAAGCGAAATCATATTGGCTCTTTCAGCTGAATAGCGACTGGTTGGATGCATGAACATACTAAAGCCAAAAGCCTTTTTTTCACGTTCCATCTGTTCTTCAATTGAGAAGTTATCAACCTTAACTTGCTCTACTGCAAATAAATCTTCTGCTCCCGGGAAGATAAGTTCGTTAATCGCTACGGTTTGATCAATCATGCTGTGCAAGTATGCCTGATTATCAGAAAAGTCGCTCATTGCCTTAGCGTCAATGAGTTGCTCAATCACCCGTTTCGTTACTGAGCGATTATTGTTGCGATGAATAAAATCTTGGAAACTGGTATATCGACCATTTTCAATCCGCTCATTAACAATTTGCTTTGTTGCCGCTTCACCAACATTTTTAATTGCCAGCAAGCCCATGCGGATTTGTCCATCCGGCGCACTGAATCCTGACATAGATTCATTGACGTTTGGCGGTAATACCCGAATACCAAAACGTCTCGCCTCTTTAATATACTCATAAATTTTGCCCTCGCTGGCAATAACCGAATTCAATAACTCAGTTAAGAAAATAGCGGTATAGTGGGTTTTCAAATACATCATCTGATAGGCAATCATAGCATACGCCACCGCATGTGATTTATTAAAACCATAATTGGCGAATTTCAAAATCAAATCATAGACATGATTTGCCAACTCATTAGTATAGCCTTGTTCCAAACTGCCTTGAATAAAGTTTTCTCGTTCTTGTTCAAGAATAGCACGGTCTTTTTTCCCCATTGCCCGCCGCAAAATATCGGCGCGCCCAAGTGAATAACCGGCAATCTTCTGTGCAACTTGCATAACTTGTTCCTGATAAACAATAATTCCATAAGTTGTATGCAATATTGGTTCCAAGTCTTTATGGATGTAAGTAACCTTTTCTTGTCCAAGCTTACGGCGCACGTAAACCGGTATATTCTCCATTGGTCCAGGACGAAACAATGATAAGGCGGCAACAATATCTTCAAACTCAGAAACCTTCATGTCGCGCAACACCCGGCGCATCCCAGCCGATTCCAGTTGGAAAATACCGGTCGTTTCACCGCGCGCCATTATATTAAACGCTTTTTTATCATCTAAAGGAATTTCGGTAATATTAATATCCTGCCCGGTCTCTAGCTTAATTCTTGATAACACTCGGCGAATAATTGATAGGTTCCGTAATCCCAGAAAATCCATTTTCAATAATCCAAGTTCTTCCAAATAATTCATTGGATACTGGGTCATCAATGTATTATCAAAACCATTTTGCAAAGGAACAACCTCAACAAGCGGTCGGTCACCAATAATAACCCCGGCAGCATGGGTAGAAGTATGACGTGCCAAACCTTCAATTCGCACAGCAATATCCAAAATAAACTTCAATTCATCATTACGATTAATTGTCGTCTGCATTTGCGGCACTAACTCCAAAGCATGCTTTAAATTACTTGCCTGAAAAGGAATCTGTTTAGTCACAGCACTTATATCCGGACTCGGAATATCAAATACCCGGGCACAATCACGAAAAGCAGCCTTCGGACCAAAGGTTCCGAAAGTAATAATGTGGGCAACCCGCTCGCTGCCATACTTTTCACGTACATATTCAACGACCCGTGCCCGACCCTCGTCTTCAATATCTATATCAATATCCGGCAAAGAAATCCGCTCCGGATTTAAAAACCGTTCGAAAAGCAAACCATACTTTAAAGGATCAACATTGGTAATCCCTAAAGTATAAGCTACTAATGAACCCACTGCCGATCCCCGTCCAGGTCCAATAACGATGCCTTCTTGACGGGCAAACCGAATAAAGTCCCAAATAACTAAAAAGTAATCAGCAAAATCCATTGAACAAATAACATCAAGTTCATAGTTCAAACGCTCTACCTGAGCTGCAGTAGGTTCTCCATAACGCTTATACAACCCGCGCCAGCATAATTGCGTCAAATAATCTTTCGGATCAGCATCATCCGGCAATGGATATTCCGGCAAGTACTTCTCATTAAAATCAAAAACAACATCAATACTATCAGCAATCTCGCTGCTTGCTACCAATGCTTCCGGTGCCGCAGCAAAACTATTACACATCTCTTCAATTGTTGGCAAATAAAACAAGCCCGCTGCCTGCTTACGCACATAAGAGTATGTAAGCCGCTCATTCTGCTTAATTGCCTGCAAAACCAAGCGCACAACCTCATCCTCAGGATCAGCATAACAAACATTACCCAGTGCCACCATCCGCGCCGCCGGCAACGTCGCTGCCTGCTCAGCATCATACACCCCAAAATAAGTCTCTGCATGACCATCTGCCAAATAATGATAAGTCTCCATCGAACCCTCAGCAACAATTACCACACAACCATCGCGATATTCACGGAGCAACGCTAAATCAGGTTGCGGAACCGTTGTCTGGAGTAAAGTCGAAAGCAAAACAAGCCGCTGATAGGCGGCCTTGTTTTGCGCCAAGAATATGACCGCCTCACTGCCTACAATAACCCGAATCCCTAACAAAGGCTTTATCCCAGCATCAACACAAGCGTGATAAAATTCCATTGCACCATAAAGAACATTGGTATCGGTCAATGCCAATGCCTTATAACCACGGGCAACCGCCAACTGGACCAACCGCTCAATTGTCAGCCCGCTCTCAAGCAAGCTATATGTACTTCTAACCTGTAACTGAACGCACTCCATAAATCAGCGACTCCCTTCAAATTCATTTTACCATATTTCCCTGGGGGTTAAAAGACAAACAGCGGACGGCCTAAAGCTCGCCTCTTATTTATAACTTTCAAAGATTGCGAGCGCTTCTCAATAGTCTAATCGCTGCTGTTTCATTGTATCCACTCTAGAGTTATAGTATAATTAGAGATATAAACAAGCAGAAAGAGGTAATCTTATGTACGAGTACAAAGTTCTGATTTTAGGTGTTAAAGAATGCGAACAAACCTTCAACCAACTTGCACAAGATGGTTGGCGACTTGTTACAATGGTGCCGAACCAAGCACGTGGCGTAGGTGTAGTTGCAACAATGGAACGAAAAACAGAAAAATAATTAGCCAAAAGAAAAACAGCGATGAATCGCTGTTTTTTTCTTTCACTCTCTCAACTTAATAATCAATATCCGTCAAAAATACCTTGGTCATTTGTGGTCGGAACTCAGTTATGTAATCAAAACCAATCTCCGCCAGCATCTTCAATGCGCGTTCAAAGTCAGCATTGATATCCTTGGTGAAATGAGCATCACTGCCCAGTGTCACCATCCGGCCGCCAACTGCATAGTAGCGTTCCAAAATTGCTGGTTGCGGATGCGCGAACGGCAAACCGTAGCGCCATCCGGCTGTGTTGATATCCAAACTGATTTCTTTTTCAATCAATAATTGAAAGATTTTATCCAATTTAGGATAATATGGCTCCAGACTTTTCGGCTTTTTCTTCATATAACGCCAGCAATAGTCCAGATGACCCAGCGTTTGAAAGCCATGCAACTTTTCTAAAGCATCAATCGTCGCATTCAAAACATCATCAAAAAGATCATTACTATATTTCCAGTAACCATCCTTAGCAATCTCATCAGCTAAATCTTTGCCGTCAAACAAGGTATGGATTGAAATAATTGCAACCGCCAATTGTTGATCATCAATGAATTGTTGGATTTGCCCTGCTGCTGCCGATTCATACCCTAATTCCATACCGCGCATAAAAGTAAGTTGCGGATACTTCGCTTGAATTGCCGCAAACTCTTTAGCATATTCATCCATATCGACACAGAAGAAATTCCCTTTGTTTAAATAGAACAGCTCCATGTGATCCGTTGTTACCACCAACTCTTTACCGCGAGCAATTGTATCTTGAGCAATATCATCAAAGCTTTGCCGCCCATCTGGCGAAAGTGTAGTATGCATATGATGATCTAATAATTGACTATAATGTGTTTTACTCATTTTTTCACCCCTAATAGTATAAGTTTACTTAAGAACTGATTTCAGCACAACGTTCATCAAGCAACAAAATCATTTCATCAACCTGTTCCCATGAACGAACCCGAACTCCAGCAGCCTTCCGATGACCGCCGCCGCCAAAACGCTCAGCAATATCATTAACGGCAATATCCCCGGCCCGAAGATTGCAACGAATCAAACCTTGATCGGTATCTTCAATAAAGAGTGCCCAGGAACGAGCGTCTTTCACTTCGGAAAGCACATAAATCAGCATTGAAGCTTCACTGTTGCTTACACCCATCTCTTGTAAAGTCGTAGTACTGATTTTACAATAAACAAATTTGCTGTCAGTCATAATAAAATGCTGATAAATATATCCAATCAAATGCAATTGCCCGGTTGTCTTCATCGAAAAATCTTTATATAAGTCAATATAATCAACACGTTCAATAATTGTCGCTACATCAGCAAATAACTGTTTGCTTAAACTATACGAAAAACGACCGGTATCACCAATGATGCCGGCATAAAGCAACCTTGCACCATTATCAGAAAGACCAATACCTAACTTTTCTTTATATTCAATATATAGGCGCAATAAGAGCGCACAAGTTGCCGGCGCCTCTTCAATAACCAGCTGTAAGTTGCCATAAGGATCGCGGTTGGGATGATGATCAATCTTAATTAAAAAATCTCCGGTATTATACTGCTGACCGTCAATTCTTTCGGTATTGGCCGTATCACAAACAATAACCAATGCATCTTGATACAAGTCATCATCAATAATATCCGGCAGAAACAAATAATCCATACGTGCATCTCTGGTACCAACACAATAAACCTCTTTGCTGGGGAAAGACTGAATAATCATATCAGCCAGCGCCCCTTGCGACCCATACGCATCCGGATCAGGATTAATATGACGATGAATAATTATCCGGTCATACTCATTAATTTTTTGCCAAATCTCTGCAAGCATATTTCCACTCCTCATTCTGCTACTTAGTTGCAAGAAAAGGTGAAAAGCACAATGCCGTTCACCTTTTCCCTATTTACCCATATTAATTCATAAATGCCAAGGTATCACGAGCAATAACCAATTCCTCATTAGTTGGCACGACAGCAATTTTAATTGCCGAATCGTCAGTACTGATGATTGCTTCCTTACCACGAATTGACTCATTAACTGCTTCGTCAAGTTTTACCCCGAGCACACCTAAACGGCGTGTCACGCATTTTCTGATATACGGCGCATTCTCACCGATACCAGCCGTAAATGCAATAACATCTGCACCTTCAAGATATACATGATAGGCAGCAATATATTCAGCAATCCGTTTCGCATAGATAAATGCCGCAAGCTCGGCACGGTGATTACCCTCATTAATTCCGGCCTCAATATCGCGCGCATCAGAAGAAAGTCCTGACACCCCAAGAAATCCTGATTTTTTATTTAACATGTCAACAACTTCTGCTGCTGTTTGTCCGGTCTTCTCCATAATAAATGGAATTATTGCCGGATCAATGTCACCGCTGCGGGTTCCCATTGGAATCCCTGCTAAAGGTGTAAAGCCCATTGTTGTATCAACCGATTTTCCGTTTTTAACTGCTGAAAGTGAACCGCCATTCCCTAAATGACAAACAATCACTTTTGCATCTTCCGGTGCCTTACCAATTAAACGAGCTGCCTCAGCCGACACATATTGATGTGAAGTACCGTGGAAACCGTATTTACGTACTGCATATTTTTCATACCACTCATATGGTGTTGAATACATATATGCTTCTTCTGCCAGTGTTTGGTGGAAGGCAGTATCAAAAACTGCTACCGCCACTGCATCAGGCAATAATTTTTTAAAGGCATAAATACCAGTTAAGTTTGCCGGATTATGTAAAGGAGCAAGCTCCGCTACATCTTCAATCAACTGAATATTTTCTTCAGTCAGCATTGCTGATGCTGCAAAGTGTTCACCACCATGAACAACCCGGTGACCGACACCTTGAATTTCATTGTAATCACTGATAATTTTATGATCAATCAGCCACTTCAACAACAACTCAACTGCTACCGAATGATTTGGAATCTCCAAAACTTCTTCAAACTTTTCACCATTTACTTTTAATGAAAAAATACCATCGTTCATACCGATACGTTCTGCAATTCCAGAACAAAGCACCGTCTCACTTGGCATCTCAAATAGTTGATATTTCAATGATGAACTCCCAGCATTTATTGCTAATACTTTCATGTTATGCCTCCTAAAAATACAATCATAATACTTTATTAAGCGTACCATAAATACTATGTTTTGTAAACGTGATTTGCGTTATCAGTGCACTTTTTCGCAAATTATTTTTCGTGAATATTTGCCTTATATTTTTTAATAAACTCATGACGAAGCGCGGCTCTAAAACCGCACTTCACTAAACGATAAATGTAAACTTTCATTTCTGTTACCAAAACCATATCTTTTGTAAGTTTAAAAAATGGGTGAAATACGCTGAAAATGGTAAAATATTAACAGAAGGTTGTGAACAACTATGAAAAAAATCATAATAATATTACTAATTCCTTTAGTTATTTTAGCTGGAGTTATTGGAATAAACTATACCTATAATCAAATCGTTTCAACTGATTATTCTGAAACTGATCCAACCGATCAGCAAATGTTTCAAGAAATAGCAGAAATATACCAAACTTTTAAAACCAGTAGCGACGCACTTTGGACAAGTGATTATCGGCTTGACCAATTACCGCTTGTCCTCATCCGCACCGCAAAATATAATGACTTCTTCTGCCAATATGCCTACCTGATTAACATCCCTGGCGCTGAAAATATAATTGGAGCTAAAGCAATGACGCTTCCTGAAGAACTAGACTTACCACCCGTATATCGAATCAATAATATAACTTTAGGGTTTTCAAGTACTTGGTTACCAGACAATTTCGGAACTTTGTCAATGAACAACACTGAAGCTTTTTATTATAAATATTCACCGGAAATGATGACAAACCCGCAAACTAATCTGGCCTTTAAAGAATTTATGATTCATGAATCATTTCATGTCTATCGTCAAGCTGCCTGGACTTACGATCAACGTCCTGACAATAATAGCTTTACTGAAAATTATCCATATATAGGAGAACAATATGCATTATTCGGCCTTGAGTTCTCACTGCTGGATCAAGCATTAGCAAGCAACGACCCTAAGCAAATCAAAAACATCATGCAGGACTGGTTAGTTGTCCGCAATAGCCGCTATCAACAATGGCCACAACTTATCGGCGAAACCAATACTGAAGCTATCGAAGGCACTGCTCAATACACGGAAATACGCTACGCCTACTTAACCGGCGGCAGCGACCAAGCCGTCGCAGCCCTCAATCAGGCAAACGCACCGACCTTTCAAGCTGCTTTTACCGCCATGGCCGAGGGCAACCAACCAGAATATTTAGAACGCTCAATCTATTACGAAACCGGCTCAGCACTTGGTGTTATTATGGACAAACTAATATTGGACTGGAAACCACAAATTGAAGACTCAGCAGTAAATCCGGGCAAAACCCAATATGAAATCATAAAAAGCTACTACAATCTCCCGGAAACATTTGAGCAAGCACAAGCCTTAGAAAAAATCAAAAATGACAACAACTACCAAGCACTCTTAGAAAAGGGAAATAAACTTGCTGAATTGCTGGCTATTGAATAACAAAAGAAGAGGTTCCCTCATTGAGGGGACCTCTTCCAAATTTCTCCTATCATAACCCTATTCATCAGCTTCAATAACACCAACAATAAGTGGGATCAACTGACTTGGTTCAATATCCAGAACATAAGCAAATTCCTCATAAAGAATCTTCTCTGCCTCTTCCATAAACATCTTATCGGCTAAATGTAACTTTTTACCGCTATCCTGAAGCTCTTCCTGATAAAAGTAAAGCGTTTTAATTAAACTAACCAGTTCAAGGTGATCAGAGTCACTAAGAATCTCTTTATATCGTTTTTTACGATCATTACTGTTTTCAATCCAAATCGTTTCCTGATCTGGCATCGCTTTGATGAGCTTATGAACCTCATCAGCTGATAACACCGGTCGAATCCGCTCAACCAGTTGCTCATTATCTACCGGAACAAAAATGGTTGGCCGGTTGGAAAGCATCGGCTTTAAAACATAATAGTCGGTGCTATGACCATTAAAATCCTGACTGCATATTTCAGTGATTTTGCATAGCCCCTCAGTCGTATAAATAACAATATCTTTAACCTTGAACATTACTCTACTTCCTCCCGCATTAAAAATAAAAACGCATTGTTTACCCCTCGGAATTTCGTCCTTTTCAAGCAAACAACACGTTGTGCTATGTCTATTATACCATATTTTTAAAATTAGATGTGAGATAAAACGAATATTGGTTAAAATAAAAAGCCTTGCAACCAAAGGTTGCAAGGCTTTTCCAACTTATTTCGTCTGCAAATACTCCAGCAAAGCAATCGCCGCGTCACGCGGGCCGCTTTGCTCCGAGCCGGCAATTCCCAGCTTAGTACGGATTTGACCGACTAATATTCCCTCGGCAAATAGCTGGCGGAAATATTGGTCAAGTAATGCATCGGTCTGCTCCATCCGTTGTACCGGTCCAAACGGGTTGGCAAAGTATGACTCTACCAAACCGGTTTCGGTTGTCGTCCCCTTCGCAAAGCGAGCACCGCGGCGGAAGGTATCGAGCGCGGTGGTGCTTTCGGTGAAGAAGTCAAGAATTTCGCCGTCATCGTAGTTATTGGCATAAAGCAATAAATCGATTGGGTATTCATAAGTGATTTCTTCATAAGTTGCTACCGGAATAACAATACGGGCATTGATTTTATCCGGGTTCATGAAGACACTGCGGTCAATTTCTTTGTAAGCATAACCACTGTCTAAGTCGTCAAGTCTTACAAAAGCGCCAATTTCGGTGCCGTGGGCCCGGAGTTGGCCATCATTCTTCACCATAACACCCATATCATCAAAAACGATTTTAAGGTCTTTGATATACTCATCACCAATTGTTCGCAAGGCCTCAAGAGTTTCAGATTTACCGGCACCGGAATCACCAATGATGATAACATTTTTCTCGGTACCGTCATGCAGAATTATATGCGCCATTGCACCATGAAGTGGTAATCCGCCAAGGTCAATCATGCTAACATTATGCAGGGTTAGAATCATCTTTTTCATGTACCCAAAGTAGTCAATATTTTCACTGTATGAAGCGTAACCGATATATACGGCATTTGCTTTATCATGATAGAATACGGTCCGTTCTTCGCCACCTGTTGGTTCTTTGGCACCAAAAATATAAATCATATCCGGCTTGCGAGTTTGTGCCTCTTCAAGTTCGGCTAATTCAAATAAATTACATAGGGTTACGCCTTGTGACATAAAGTCTTTATGGAAATAGACCAAAGCCAGTAAGTTACCGACTTTTGCCGGGTAACAGAACCACTCTTGTGGATCTAATTCCAAATTGGCAATTGGGTTTTCAAAAACTTCCTTAAAGATTCCATCTCGAGTATTTCGTTTTGGATAAGTAATGAATGGCGGATGCAAAATAACCGATTCGATCAGCGGCACTTTGCGTAACATCGGATATTGTTCGCGTTCAAAAGCAAGCTGCTCACGGTTAACGATAAGTCCGGCATTTACTCCGGCAATTAACTGACGATATACCCGGTTTTTACTGCCGCGAATTGTTTCGGTAATCCGTCGGTATGTTGAGAGCACTAAATTTTCAAAGCGGTCATGGGTTTCAATAAATTGACTATTTTGAATACCATTTTGACTTTCATTATTATAAGCGATGGCGTAACGTTCAAGCCGACGCCAGTAGCCGTATAAATCTTCAGAAAATTCCAAGAATAACTCGCGTTTTTGTAAATAATGACTCAGTTCATTCTCATTACTCAATATCTCTTCATAATTCATGACTAACAAGAGCTTAAAGATTTGGATCGCATGATTTTGAATCGTTTCTGCATCTATTGTATTATCTTTGGAAAACTCCAAATAAATCGGCTTTTGTTTACGTTCAAGACGTAAAACATACGCTTGAAGCACCTTTTTAAATCCGGTACTTTCAAGAATTTCAGTCTGGGTCTGGCAATACTGCGCAGTAAAGTTCAACACTGCACTACCTCGGCTTAGTTCAAAAACCATACTCATTAACGGTTCACTCCTTTAAATTATTGCTAGTAGTTATATAATTTTTTAGTTACTTTAGCTAAAGCATCACTGAATTGATCAATGTCGGTTGCATTTAATGGTCCGATAACACCAATACGCAGCATTGAGTGCATCTTTTCACCTAAACCATAAATGGTAATAATCCCATGTTCACTTTCAAGCTCGCGGCAAATCGCTAATGAATCCATCCCTGGCTGCAAATTGATTGGTACAATGACATTACCACGAATCGCTTCATCAGTAACGCCTAAAGTATACCCCATCGCCAACATTTTTGATTCCAAATATTGCCGCAACTGATAATGATGTTGCCAAACCGACTCAAGCCCTTGCGCAAGCAAATCATTACTTGAACGCAACATCGCTTTCATTAGGTTAATAGCCGGCGTTGATGGCGTCTGCCCTTTTTTAGCCAGCTCAATCATTTGCCGATAATCCCAGTAAAACCGCGGCGTCGTCGCACGCGCGATTTTACCCAAAGCTTTCTGACTCAAACCAACAAACGACAAGCCCGGTGGCACTAAGAACCCTTTTTGGCTGCCTCCGGCAACAGCATCAATACCCCATGCATCCATATCAAACGGATGAATAACCAAACCACTGATTGAGTCGGTAATTAGCAAAGTATCATCAAGTGGCTTGATTAACTCGCCTAAAGCTTGTAAATCATTAAGTACCCCGGTTGATGTCTCATGATGAGTCACATAAACTGCTTTTATTTCCGGATGCGCAGCAAGTGCTGCCCGCACATCCTCAAGCTGATACGTTTCTCCCGGAGGATATGGTAAATGAATAACATGTAAGCCAAAAGTCTCACACATTGCCTTATAACGTTGACCGAAAAAACCAATATCAATAACCAGTACTGTATCGCCGGTTACAAAAAAGTTAGCCACGGTCGACTCCATTGCTCCGCTCCCTGACGAAGTAAAGATGACAACTTCACCGTTGGCTAACTTAATAATCTTTTTTAAATTGTTTTCTAAATTAGCTAATAAAACAGCAAATTCCTGAGTTCGGTGGTGAGGAAATTCAAGTGCCAGCTCTTCCATATATTCATCTGGAATATTAGTTGGTCCCGGCGCCATAATTAATCGGTTTCGTGCCACTAAGCATCACCTTTCTTCTTCTAAAAATATATTACCTTATATTTTACCCTAAAGTTGCTAGTGCTGACAAGCCTAAATCGTCACGCTTGTCGAGCATAACTAATTGAAAGCGCTTAGCAATCATTTAAACTATAAAAAAACACCAATAGCAAAACTATTGATGTTTCATATGAAATTAAAATTTCTTTTTCTTACGCGCTTCCGCTTGCTTCCGTTTCTTTTTCAGACCCGGACGTAAATAAAATTCTCGTTTACGTGTCTCAGCAAGGGTTCCCGCTTGATTAACTTGACGTTTGAAACGACGTAACGCATCATCAAGTGATTCATTCTGACGAACTACAGTTTTTGTAGACATATGCAAAGCCCCCTTTCATACAACAAGTTCTGGGCAATTTATGTCACAATATATGACCTTATTATTATATATCATTTCCATAGCATAAACAAGTATAAATTTATTTATTATTTAGAAAATAAAACGGCATCGTCCAGTGGGACGATACCGTTCACAATTGAAAGTCTAGTAACCGCTGGTAGCAGTCTCTCCGCTGACAATCATAACACCGTTTGAAGTACCGATTCGGCTTGCTCCGGCATCAATCATTTTTTGCGCATCTTCGAGGTTACGTACCCCGCCAGATGCTTTTACTAATGCAGCATCGCCAACAGTTTCTTTCATCAAACGAACGTCTTCAACTGTTGCTCCACCAGTTGAGAAACCAGTAGAAGTTTTTACATAATCAGCTCCGGCTGCAACACTCAATTTGCACGCACGAACTTTTTCTTCATCAGTTAATAGACAAGTTTCAATAATAACTTTAACTAAAGTCCCGGCAGCAGCTTCAACAACAGCACGGATATCCGCTTCAACAGTTGCATCATCTTTATCTTTAAGTGCACCTACATTGATTACCATGTCTACTTCATCAGCTCCGGCTGCAATCGCTTCACGTGTTTCAAAAGCTTTGGTAGCCGTTGCATTCGCTCCTAAAGGAAAGCCAATAACAGTACAAACTTTTACATCACTGCCAGTTAACGCTTCACTTGCTACTGGAATCCAGTATGGATTAATACAAACTGACATGAAATCATATTCACGTGCTTCTTTGCATAATTCTAATATTTGCGCTTTAGTCGCATCTTGCTTTAACAATGTGTGGTCAATGTATTTATTTAAATTCATTGCATTCACTCCTCTTAAAATTTCATTTTTATTATAACATACCTAGCTAAATAAACATATAGGAAAAACCGGAAGCTGCTATGCGCTTCCGGTTTTTAAAATTTTTCTACCAAACAGCCAAATGACCATCGCTACGTGGCTCAGTACCACCGCATAAAACACCATCTTCATTGCGAACAATAATTTGTCCGCGGCCAAACATGATTGTTTCATTGGCAACCTCAACAATATGTCCCTTGCGGGTCAAGCCATCTATTACATTAAATGGCATACTTGGCTCCACCTGTACAACTTTATCCCGCAACCACTGCCAACGTGGTGCATCCAAAGCATCCTGTGGATTTAAATGGAAATCAATCATACTGCTGACAACCTGTAAATGTGCTTGCGGCTGCAATGGACCTCCCATAACACCAAACGGACCAACAGCTTGATTATCCTTAGTAATAAACCCAGGAATAATCGTATGATATGGACGCTTCCCTGGCTGAATAAAGTTTGGATGCTTCTCATCCAATGTGAACTGGCAACCACGGTTATGTAAACTAATTCCAGTTCCGGGAACGACGCTGCCAGAACCAAAACCTGTGTAATTACTCTGAATATATGAAACCATGTTGCCTTCGCCATCAGCGGCTGCAAGATACACAGTGCCGGCATTTTCCAGTTCACCGACCATTGGCTGCAGCGCTTGCTCACCAATTTCCGCCGCCCGTTTAGCAGCATACTCTTTAGAAAGCAACTCCTCAATATCAACTGTCATATGGTCCGGATCAGCAACATGTGCCAACCCATCAGTAAATGCCAGCTTCATTGCCTCAATCTGCTTATGATAAGTATCAATATCTTCCTTATGCTCAAGTTTGAAATTTTCGAGAATATTAAGTCCGAGCAGTACCACCAAGCCATGGGTGTTTGGTGGTAACTCCCATACATCATAACCGCGATAATTGGCCGCAATCGGCTGCACCCACTCCGGCGCAAATCGCGCTAAATCGCTCTTGCGCAGATAGCCACCATTCGCGCGCGAAAAGGCATCAATCTCATCAGCCAAGCGACCGCGATAAAAACTCTCCGCATTAGTCGCACCAATCTCGCGCAACGTTTCTGCGTGCCCTGGCGACTTCCATAACTCACCAGCTTGTACCGGCCGCCCCTTCGGGCAGAACAAGTCAAACCAGGTTTGCAAAACCGGGTTTGACGGCAATGCGGCGCGATAAATCTTATAATATCGCTCCCAAAGCCGCGCCACATTCGGCGCTACCGGAAAGCCGTTCTCGGCGATCCGTGCCGCCGGCTCAAGCACCTCGGCAAGCGGCAAGTTCCCAAACTTCTTTGATAACTCCGCCCAACCAGCAGGAACTCCCGGTACCGTAACCGGATCAAGACCAAATTTAGTTATTTCGCTTTGCCCTTTGGCACGCAGCTGCTCAGCACTAATAGCTTCCGGTGCAAAACCACTGGCATTCAGCCCATACATTTCGCCTTTATACCAAATAATGCTGAATGAGTCACCGCCAATACCGTTTCCTGAAGGCTCAACAACGGTTAAAGCGGCTGCGGTAGCAATAATTGCATCAACAGCATTGCCACCCTTTTTTAATATCTCTAGTCCAGCTTGACTGGCAAGCGGACTGGCGCTGCCAACCATACCATTTTTAGCATACATGACATTACGACGAGAAGGATAATGATAAGCATATGGATCAAATTTCATAGTAGTGTCCTCCTTATATAAAGTTACTGAATATTCCGGCAACAACAATTGATAATGTCGTTACCGTAGCAAGCCCGGAAACAACATAAGCCGGCATAATTCGATCTAAAACAATTTCTTGCTCTTCAGCATCATCAGTGACCGCCTTAGCAATTTCATTAGAAATCAAAAATGTTGCCGGAAATCCCAATAACTGTCCCATTGAAATACCAACAGCCAAATTACGAGACTTGCTGATTTTCCATAACGGCAAGAAATAGAAACAAATAATTAAAGCAACAACAGCCACTGCCAAACACACGATGCTGACAAAGCCAAGGGTTGATAACTGATCCCAAGTAATTTTTGCCAATGAAGGAATAATTGAAGCAAATACTAGCATCGTTAATAGCCCCGAAGCTTTTCCTTTTTCAAGAATTCGCAATGGCACAATACCCAGATAGCCAAACACAGTTCCAAATAATAACGCCCATATAGAATAATTAACCGGTGTTAAAACACCAAGAGCAGTTGATAAAAAAGCGAAAAAGGCTGCTAATGCAATACATGTGAAGTCAGTGAAATACTTATTGTACTTTTGAGCAAATGTATGACGAACATGTTTTTTCTCCTGCTCCTTACCAGTTGTTGCATCCTTATTAGCACGATGCTGAGCTAAAGCCTCTTTAGCCTCACGCACGCCGAAAAATGAAGCCGGATATGAACCAGCAAACTTTTGTATTGCATACAAAACCGTACCTAACGCGGCTGCGACCGCCAAACCAGCACCAGTTGCTGCATCAACCATAATCTTGGTTGAAATCAAACCGCCATTTAAAACCGGAATAGCAACAATAGCATTCTCATAACCGATTATCGGAATAATCGCGAAAATAGCCAGCGCCACGACAATCATTGATAAAACCGCGGTCACAACAGTTCGCCACTCCTGGCGCAACTGTTGTAAATTTATCATCGTCCCCATATGAAAAACCACTAACGCTCCAGCTAAATTTGCAAAGGTATTTAATCCGGCAAACTCAACAATCTGCGGTGGCAGAATTCCTGTTAAAAACCCAACTAAAAAAATAACTAAGGCAACAAATACTGCTGAAAGTTTTGCTTTAGTGATGATTCCCAGAAAGTCGCCGATTGCAAAGATACCAACAATGATCATGAAGTTAAAGAACTGCATTGCAATCTGACTTTCCATAATTGTGTTAACCATACTTTCCATACTTTTACCTCTTTTCAAAATATATTTTTTCAATTATATAAAAATTTAACAATATATGCAATACTTTTTTAATTTCAAAGTATTTTTTAAAAGCCATATTCATTGCATAATTTCACAATCAGGCATACAATAAAAGTATAAGAAGGAGATGTTTAAAATGGCAAATGTAAAAAATACAGTTGGTCCACTTTTTGAAAATGAATTTTATACAGTTATTAAAAAACATGTTGATGAAGGACAAGTAATTGAGAAACATGATCACCCACAATATTATGGTATCGTGACCTTACTTACCGGTTCAGTATTGGTTGATTTAGACAACGAAGCACCCTTCCCATTAAGTCCAGGTGATGTGCTTGAATTTGATGGTGAACTCAATATCGGCTTCAAAGGACTTGAAGGCGGCGCCGACTTTACCGTAACACTTGTTTCAAAAAATAAAAAACCTTTATAGGAAAATCGGAAAACCCGGGAAGCTAAAGCTTCCCGGGTTTTTAAGTTAATAAGGAACCGGGCGAACCCCGGTTCCTTATTTATATTTCTTCTGTAAAAATTCACGACTGAAATCAATATCATTAAAATGCACATCGACACCTTTTATCGGTAAAATGTCGTAGTTGCCACGACCGGCTACTACGACGCAATCGCCGGGGCCGGCTTGGTCCAGCGCATAGGCAATCGCCTCTGCGCGATCAACAATACGAACATAGTTGGTCGCAATCATACCAGCTACCATGTCATCAATAATATCATCCGGATCTTCAAAATACGGATCATCGGTAGTAAAGACCGCGACATCAGCATTGGTAACGGCAACATTGCCCATCACCGGGCGCTTGATGGTATCGCGCGCACCGGCAGCACCAATTACTACATACAATTTATTGGCAGTAATAGTTCTGGCAAACTTCAATACATTTTCCAGTGCTGCCGAGGCATGGGCGAAGTCAACGACAACCGCGAACGGTTGGCCTTCGTTGATGAGTTCCATGCGGCCATCAACTGCCGGCATCATTTCAATCCGAGCAATCATTTTTTCAATATCAAGTCCGAGTGCAGCACCGCTGGCAATCGCTGCCATGATGTTATAAATATTAAAAGTAGCTAGCAATTTGGTGCGAACTGTATACGCCTCATCGGGCGTGTGCAGTTGAAATTTTGACCCGAATTGATCAAACTCAATTGCCTCAGCCCAATAATCAGCTTTGGGATTTACGCCATAATAAACGACTTTAGCCTTAGTAGCTGCGGCAAACTGTTTAGCATATGGGTCGTCAATATTGATAATTGCGGTTTTGTCGGCACCAAGTCCTCTGAACAACAATTGCTTGGCAGCCATATAGTTTTCAAAAGTGCCATGGAAATCAAGATGATCATGAGTTAAGTTAGTAAATACCGCGACATCAAAATCAATAGTGTCTACGCGATGCAGTGCCAGTGCATGCGAAGAAACTTCCATAGCAACAACATCTACCTCGGCTTTTTGCATATCGCTAAAGATGCGATGCAATTCCGGAGCAAGCGGCGTTGTTAATGTATGAGGCTCAACCCGGTCAGCGAAACGAACACCGTTAGTACCGATATAACCAACCGATTTTTGGTCGGCAAGCAAGTACTCAATGATACTCGCTGTTGAGGTCTTGCCATCAGTTCCGGTGATGCCTACAAATTGCATTGGGCTATTTAGCGTTTGATAAAAATGCGCAGCCAATACCGCAAGTTCAGCTTGGGTGTTTGCTACTTTTATCTGTGGCACATCAAGTGATTCATCGACAACCTCAACGATTGCTACTTGTGCCCCACGCGACACCGCATCGCTAATGTATTTATGACCATCGGTATTTTCACCGCGCAAGGCAACAAAGATGGCACCGGGAATAATTGCTTGCGAATTATAAGTCACTTGAGTGACTTCAATCGAGTTTCCTTGCCAATCAGGATAGATATCTTTTACTAACATTTCGCTCTGCTCCTTTTCATCTTTTACTTCATTTATTATAACATATTGCCATACTATATACGCAAGATTCTGTCAAAGAAAAAAATCCTTCAAAGAAGGATTTATTTTTTGTCTTTTTTATCTTTTTTCTTTTTAGTGCTCGCATTACTTTGTTGTGAAGCACGTAAAACTGCCTGTACTTGTTTCGCCGATGGCGTACGTCCCATTTGTTTCATCATCTCGGTAACAACCACTTCATTAAGCGGTGGATTTTTCTCTAATTGGCGTTGTAGGATAAAACGTGCGATGAAATATCCGGCTACAATTCCGATTATAATTCCGAAGACGAGGAAGATAATACTTTCCACTGCAACATTCATAAATATTGACACCTCTTCTTAAATTTCATTCGTTTACTATTGTACTAAAAAACCGCAGAAAACACAACTTTTATTAGAAATTTAAAACCGTCACTCTTATGGAGTGACGGTTTTCGGTTTTATATCTGAGAAGTCAGGGCAATTTTATCAAGAAACTTAATCTTAATTCGCTGCCCGTTCATTTTATCAACAATTGATTTGTAATTCCGTAAACTCTTGGCAACTTTGTTAATCTCAAGTTCAACAATGTTGCGGTCATTCATATAAAGAGTCAACAAATTAGGATCAAGTTCAGTTGGCGTACCATTGATTTCAGAAATCATTTCCCGAGTTGACTCCGGTACAAACGACATAGCCTGTGATAAATCAACAATTTGCTGTTCAGTTAAGTTTGTCGCCAATGGAATCCCATTCGTGTTAAACTCATTCTCTACAACAATATCCTGAACAATACGATTGGTTTTTTCTTCCTCAGTCAAACAATCTTTTTTGTTAGGGACTGATTCAGTATTCGTTGTTGTCTGACTCTCTGCATTATTTTGGCTTTCGCTGTTTTCCTGACTTGCATCGGTCGAATCAGTTGTACATAGTAATTTCTCACCATCTTGGTCAGTAATAACAATATGTTTTTGACCATCTTTGTCACTGTACCAGAATAAAGGCTTAAATTCCTCGACAACAATCTCAACCCGGTTACCAAAATTTTGTGTGACGGTAGCATGATTAACGATAGGACTGCCCTCAACTCGATTGGCAATAATAAACCCCGGATTAAAATAGAAATTACTGCCTTCGGTAATACCGGCAAGTTCCCTGATTTGAGCGGCGCTCAAATACTGATTGCCACTCACGGTAATCGTACTGATGCCTGCCAGTGGTGAAATCAAAAAGCCAACAATCCCAACAACGAGTAAAATGAGCACAACAAAAACACGCTTGCGGATTTTGCGCTTGCGTTTCTTCGCGTTCTTACGCGCTTCAAAAACCTCAATTCGTTCATCGCCATTATCCACTAATTGCTTTAGTGTTTTCTCCTTGGCTTGTTTTTGTCTCATGCGGATTACTCCCAGTTAAATAATTCTACTTCTGTATGTAAGTCGACACCATAAGCATCTTTGACTTGTTTTTTTACCAGATTGATTAAATCCATAATATCATCAGCACTGGCACTACCAGTGTTAATGATAAAATTAGCGTGCATCGGTGATACTTCGGCACCACCAATACGGGTCCCCTTTAACCCTAATGATTCAATCAACTGACCGGCATGTTGCGGTAATGGATTTCGGAACACACTGCCGCAACTAGGCTTTGCATATGGCTGAGTTTTTACCCGGCGCCCTTTCCATTCCTGCATCTGCGCTAAGATTTCAGCCTTATCTCCATGTTCAAGTTGGTAATAAGCGCGAACGATTGTCCATTCGCGATGTTGCTGAAATATTGATGTTCGGTAGCTGAACTGACACGCTTCATTATCCAAATGATGGAGCGTGCCACATTCATCCAAATAATCAACACCAGTCAAAATTGCTGCAGTATCACTGCCATGGGCGCCGGCATTCATAAATACCGCACCGCCAACACTGCCGGGAATTCCCGATGCAAATGCCAGCCCTGCCATATTATGACGTGCCGCTATTTGTGACAGCTTGACCAGTGAAAAACCACTTTCAACTACGATTTGCGCCTTCGCTTCATCAATTTCAATTGCTTCTAACGTATGCTGTAACAAAATGATAACACCATCATAGTTTCGGTCAGAAACAAGTATATTTGAACCTTTGCCAATCATTTTATGGGCAATACCCTGAGCCTGCAAATACTGTAAGGCATCTGCAAGTTGCTCAATACTCTCTGGCACTAATATGATCCGGGCAACACCGCCTACACGCATTTTAGTGTAGTTGCTCATCGCCTCATTTTCCATAATCTTGCCAAACTTATGCAATTGTTCTATGACTTGCTGTTCCATACGCTCACTTCCTTTTCGAGGCAACTACCTTCTTCATTGTTTGATATATAATTTCAGCAGCATCAGGCTGAGCCATTTCCGCCATACTGCTTGTCATCATAATCGATTGCTCATTGTGATCTAATACTTTACTGATTGCCTGCCATAATGTATCAGCAGATAAATCTTCATCTGCCAATAGAATTGCAGCGCCCTTAGCCTCAAATACCTTAGCATTTGCTAACTGCTCGCCATTGGTAACATTTGGGCTGGGAATTAAAATTGCTGGCGTGTGCAAAGCAGCTATTTCCGCAAGCGTTGTAGCACCACTTCTGCTGACAACTAAATCTGAATTATTAATCAGTCCTAACGTGTCATCTGTATAAGGGAGAATTTCGGCTTTGTGGCTTGCCTCGGGCAAGGCCGCAAAGACTTCTTGATAATATTGCTCACCGGTTACAAAAGTAAAATCATATATATATGTTTGTGCAACCTTCAATAAGTCAATCATCGCCTCATTCAACCGCTGTGCGCCTAAACTGCCACCAAGCACGGTTATATGCTTTCTGTGGTGCGCACTTTTAGGATGCTTTTGGGCATAATAAGCAGCACTGGTACCACGTGGATTCCCACTAACAACCACTCGGTGCGGATGCGGAAATTTTTCAACTGCCTCCGGATAACTAACAAAAACCCGGTCAGCATACTTCGCTAAAAAGCTATTTGCTTTTCCCGGTGAGTGATCAGCATCAAAAACTGCTGTGGCAATATGCATTCGACTAGCAGCAAAAACTACCGGTGCACTCACATAGCCACCTGTCCCAATAACTAAATCAGGTTTAAACTGCTTAATGATTTTGCGGGCCTTCACAATCCCTGCCCCAAGCAAACTTACTGCTTGCACATTTTGAAAAGTAAACTTACCGCGCAATCCTTTTACTGCAATATGCTCAAATGGAATGCCAGCTTGTTCTACAATTTTGCCTTCCATTTTCGTCTTCATGCCAACATATAAAAATTCTGCATCCGGTTCAATTCGGCGGATGTATTCAATTAGTGCCAGCGCCGGATAAATATGTCCGCCGCTGCCGCCGCCACTTACTATTACTCGCATTCTTAAAACTCCTTACTGATTATTAAAAACGTTCGCAATATATGCAAATCGGTAAAAATTACTCAGTTACGCTGTGACCGGATGCTCTAAAACATTCGGTGAACAAGTACTTTTGGGGTGCGTATCTTAAAATACGCTCCCTCCTAATTTTCACCAATTTCCTACAATTTCTGACGCGCTTGCGCTAGTACCTTGCGTGAATCGTTTTCAATTAGCCAGACCAAATTAGCCCATCTTATTTCTCGTGTCTATGGTCCATACGAATATGTGCTGCACCATCTTCCATAAAACCTTCACCGATTACTTCGAAGTCCAGTTTTTCATAAAAGCCTTGTGCATGAGTTTGTGCATGTAAGGTAATAACAAAGATATTATTAGCATGAGCATAATCAATTAACTTTTGCATAACCAGTAAACCATAATCTTTACCACGTTCAGCTTTTACGATTGCAACCCGACCAATCTTGGCTGCATCACCGGCTTCATTGATAATCATTCGAGCCGTTCCAATAGGTTGGTTATTTTCAGTGTAAAGCACAGCATGAATAGCGTCATTATCGTATTCATCAATATCAATTTCTTTGGGATATCCTTGTTCTTTAGTGAACACTTCATCGCGAACATAAAACGCGTCATCAATAAATGGATGCTTGTAACCTTTAAATACTTCTGCTTTCATCTGCTAACACTCCTCTTTTAGTTCTTTTGCAAGACAAGAAACTTGTTGTTTGAATATATCACCACGTTCTTCAAATGAGCGAAACTGATCCCAACTGGCACATGCTGGTGATAGCAAAATAACATCACCCGGCTCAGAAAAGCCGTAAGCCATAACCGTTGCTTCCGCCAATGAGTCTGCAAGAGCACAGCTTATTTTCATCTTTTCAGCTAATTGAGCAAATTTGCTTTGGGTTTGTCCATAGGCGA
Source organism: Culicoidibacter larvae (assembly GCF_005771635.1). Taxonomy (GTDB): domain Bacteria; phylum Bacillota_I; class Bacilli_A; order Culicoidibacterales; family Culicoidibacteraceae; genus Culicoidibacter; species Culicoidibacter larvae. The sequence goes on from NZ_VBWP01000009.1 coordinate 103,909, forward strand.
CAATAGCTTTTACGTTTTCAGTATATGGACGCAAGTCATCAAATTCGATGCCACGATCTAAACCACCGGCAATTAACACGATTGGTTGTTCAAATGCTGCTAACGCTGTTTGTGTCGATTTAATATTTGTTGATTTAGAATTATTATAAATTAATCGTTTATTTATTGTCGTCACATATTCTAACCGATGAGCAACGCCGCTAAAGGTTGAAAGTACCTGAACAATCTTTTCATTACTGACATGATAGAGTTTCGCAACGCTGATTGCCGCCAGAATATTTTCCAGATTATGGCTGCCTGGTAACTGAATTTTTTCCATAGGCATAATTGCTTCGCCTTTGAAGTAGACAACACCATCAACAATACACGCACCTGCCGGCTCATTTTCCACAGTTGAAAATGGAACAAGCTGGCAATTGGCAGTTGCCGCAGCATGAACAATTTCTGCTTGTTCAGCATTGTAAACAAGAAAGTCATCAGCACTTTGGTTTTTAAAAATTAAGCACTTGGCCTGATGATACTCCTCAATCGACTCATGAAAATCCAAATGAGCTTCATCAAGATTCAATAGTATTGAAACATGAGGATGAAAACTTGGCATTCCCATAAGTTGGAATGAAGAAAGTTCGGTTACTAATAATGCATCGCTATTCACTTCTTCAATAACTCGCGATGTTACTTCACCAATATTCCCTGCTAAATGGGCATCAAGGCCACCGGCAGTCAACATTTGATGTAAGAGTACCGTTGTTGTTGTTTTTCCATTTGTTCCGGTAATTCCAATGAATTCGCAATCACTTGCCAAAAATGGAATTTCAACTTCGGTTACAATTGGAATGTTACGCTTTGCTGCTTCAACGAGCAAGGAATTACGATAAGGAATTCCCGGACTTTTTACAATTAAATCTAAACCGTCCAATAATGATAACGGGTGGCCGCCGGATACAATCTGAATCCCACGTTCGGTCAGGTCTTTCGCGTACTGATCTTCAGCATCAATCTCTTTGTATTCGTTGACGATAACATGAGCCCGCAGCCGTTGCAAAAGAAGCGCTACATAATAGCCGCTTTTTGCCAAGCCTAAAACCAGTACTCGTTTATTATCAAAAAAATCTTCAGCAACACGCATCTTTTAGCCTTCTCTCATTAGTAGATATTAAAATTCGAAAAATATGCTAATATAACCCCAACTATCGCACAACCGGTACAAACAATATAGAAAATTCTAACAATCTTTTGCTCATTCCAGCCTTTTAACTCAAGGTGATGATGGAACGGTGACATTAAGAAAATCCGTCGACCTTCGCCATAGCGTTTCTTAGTGTACTTAAAGTAAACCACTTGTAAAAGTACTGAAAAGGTTTCAAAAACATATATACCGCCAATAATGACCAATAAAAATTCAGCATGCAATACCACGGCAACCGCAGCCAGTAATCCACCGATTGCTAAGGAACCAGTGTCACCCATGAAGACTTTCGCTGGATGTTTGTTATACAACAAAAATCCAAGCAGAGCACCGGTCAACACCAAGCAGAAAATGGCTACACCAACCTTATTTTGCATTAAGGCAATGAAGGCAAAAGCAACAAATGAAATTGCCGCACAACCTGAAAGCAAGCCATCTAAACCATCGGTGACATTAGTTGCATTCGTTGTTGCCAAGAAAATTAGCACAACAAATGGTACATACACCCAGAATGGCACTTGAATTATCCATTGCAGGATAACAATATCACGGGCAACCTCAGTATCCTTAATTAAGTTTTGGAAGAAAATAACCAGGAAACTTACTACAACAATTTGTAAAACTAACTTCTGCCAGGCACGCAGCCCAAGATTTTGCTTTAAAACAACTTTCAAAAAGTCATCAATAAAACCAATCATAGCATAAAACAATAATCCGCTCAGCAAGAAGAAAAATGAATCACCAAGCGAAAATGAATCGCCGATAAAACCGATTACGGTTTTGCTTGCTGAAAGAATAAATAACGACAGCAGTGTTGCTAAAATAAAGAACCAGCCACCCATAGTTGGCGTTCCCGATTTGCTTTTATGTGCTTCGGGACCTTCCTCACGCACTTCTTGTCGCGCTTTCAGACCCTTTAGAATTGGCAACCCAACTTTTCCAATAATCGCTGAGGTTACAAAGCCAAGCAACACACTAAATGACAAAAATAATATTGTATCCATATTAACCATGCACAGCTGTCTCCTTTAGTATTAAAAATATCACTCTTTATTGTATCATTTTCTTCACTAACACGCCACTATATATCTACGGTGCAAGTGTTATCGACAACTCATCACCGGCAGTAAAATCACTGCCTTCGCCAATGCTTTGACTATTAACATATCCACTACCTTCTATTTTTACCTTAATTCCGGTAATATTGGCAAAGCGTTCAACATCAACTCTTGACCAACCTGACATATTCGGCATTTTCCAGCCTGAACCATTCGTTAACAAGAATACCCGTTCATTTGAGTAATATGGGGTATATGGTTCTTGACTTTGACGAATAATTGTATCACCGCCGCCAATAATGACAGCATTAATTTTCTGACCTTCAATAACTGGTTTCACATCAGCAACAACCTGATTCATGAAAGATGGAAAAGAATCTATAGCTGTTAAGTAGCCTGAACCAGTATTAATACTTACACCGGTACTACTGTTTTTACTCATTAAATATTTAACACTATTTTCAATGATTGGCTCTGCCAAATGATGCATTGCCATAGTCGGATCACTTTTTGGTCGTGAAATCGTTGCATAAAACAAGAATTGTGGATCTTCTGCTGGTGCAATACCAACGAATGAGTAGTTATATCCAGTATCACCAATATGGTAATATCCACCGTTTTCCTGATCCGGAACCTCAGCAGTCCCGGTTTTGCCGGCTAAAGTAAAGTCTTCCATGGCATATGTACCACCCGAACTACAATCACCACGATTAATAGTTTGATTCATTAAATCCAAAACATAATCAGCAGTTTCACTAGTAATCGGATTACCTACAACTTTTGGTGTTGCTTGATAAATTAAGTCTCCACTATTAGAATCAACAATTTTATCAACCAATTGTAATTCCATCATATTCCCTTTATTAGCAATAGCAGTATAAGCTTGCATCATTTGCATCGCTGTTGCCGTAGTACCTTGACCAAATCCAGTTGTAATCCGTTCAGCTTCAGTACCAAACAAGATTGTTCCGCTGGCTTCAGCACCAAGTGTCTGCTTAATGCCAGTCTCCTTACCGAAGCCAAATGCATTTAAATACTTCAAATATGTTTCTGACTGCATTTTATTAACAACAACACTGGCAATTGCGGTATTTGATGATTGACAAACGCCATCATCATATTTCATATTTGACCATCCATAACGGTTCCAGTCATTAATAGTAAAACCATCAACTTCGATAGAACCGGTCCACGGAACAATTTCATCACCGTTATAACCTTCTTTAGCATCAATAGCCGCAGCATATGTCAGTGGTTTCATAACCGAACCAACCTCAACCGCCGACTCGTTCAATGGGTTCACATATGATTGAATATCGCGAATATTAGGATCAAAAGACGGTGTTGATGACATTGCTAAAATTTTACCAGTTTTAGGGTCAACAACCATGACCTGAATCCATTCCGGATTATGTTCTGCTTGTACTTTTTTAATATTCTCTTCAACGAAGTTTTGGATTGCTAAATCTAAAGTTAAATAAACATCATCACCATTTTCAGGCTCAACGCGAATCTCCGGCGCTGATGAAATCTTTTGTCCATGAGCATTCTCTTGATATTCATAAGAACCGGCTTTCCCGGCCAACCGTTTATCAAAGACTAACTCAATACCCATACGCCCGATAACTTGTTTAGTTTCCGGATCATAAGTTGCATAACCAATCGTATGTGAGGCAAAAACACCTTGTGGATATTGGCGACTTTGAACTTTAGTTTTTTCAATACCAGTAAGACCTAAAGCCTCAATTTCTTCCATTTTTGTTTGTGATAATCCTCGTCCGTAAGAACCAAGCTCAGTTTGATCGGCTCCTGCCTCTTTTTGAGCATAAAGTAATTCCTTTAGTTCATCTACAGGCATACCAATAACCGGCGCCAATTTCTCAGCTCCGGCATCAATATCTTCCATGCTGGCAACTTCACCAGGCATAGCATATTTATTAGTTAAAACAATACTAATATTATATGTATCTAAATTTTGTGCAACTTTTTGTCCAAAGCGGTCATAAATCGTTCCCCGTTCAGCTGGAAGGATCTCCTTATTGATTCCTCGCCCCTCCGAGAACTCAATTAGGTTATTGCCATTTACATTTTGAAAGATAGCAATAAAGCCGGCACGAAGCGCTACAATTCCGATTAACACAAAAAAGACGATACAAAAAAACTTTATAACTACATTTGAATTTCCGTTGTTCATCTTCATCTTTTTTATCACCTATTCCAAGCAGATATTTTAAGTGTTAATCTCCGCTTTGTCAAATTTGTGTAATTACTAAAACAATAAAAATAGACCAGCCAGCAAACGCGCTGCCTGGTCATTTTTTAATCAGCTAAACTTTGAACGTTACTTCCTTGCTGAGTCATCCCATCCGCTGCAGCAGTACCAAAGATTTCGTTGTATGTTGAGTGTTCACTTATTTTCACTTCAGTTGCTTGATTGGTTACTTGCTGAGTAGTAATCTGCGTTTGCAAATCACCAGTTTCTTTATCTAAAGAAATTTTCATTGATGAGATACTCAAAACCAACATTGGTGTCGCCAACAAGCACACCAATGTGAATGAGTAAATTATTTTTTCTATAAATGAAATTTTCTTACCAAGTTTTTTTAAATTCAACATACGTTGTCCACTCCTTATCTTTGTACTTCAGCTACACGCAATTTTGCGCTATGGGCACGATTATTATCAGTTAGCTCTTGCTCACCGGCAATAATCGGTTTACGATTTATTAATTTCAATTTGGTTAATTCTTCATCTTGCGGTAAAATCGGTAGATTTTTCGGCAATTTTTGTTCATTACTGCTATATTGTTTGAAAATATTTTTAGCAATGCGATCTTCTAATGAATGAAAGCTGATAACTGCAATCCGTCCATGGATTGCGGTTATTTCAATTGCGTCTACTAACGCAGTTTCAAATACGCGAAGTTCATCATTTACAGCAATACGTAATGCTTGAAAAGTTTGCTTGGCCGGGTGGCCTTTTTTTCTTAACACTGCTGCCGGCAATGTTTGCTTAATCAGGTCAACCAATTGAAACGTGGTTTCGATTGGTTGCTCATTTCGCTCACGCTCAATGCTACGTGCAATCTGCTTAGCAAATTTCTCTTCTCCATATACAGTTAAAATTCTATATAAGTCTTGGAAGCTCCAAGTATTAATAATCTGGTAGGCATCCAATTCCTGATGATCATTCATGCGCATATCCAGGCGGGCGTTATGATTATAACTAAATCCTCGCTCACCACGGTCAAATTGCATTGATGATACTCCTAAGTCAAAGAGTATGCCATCAATCTTGTCGACACCAAGCTCAGCTAAGGCTGTTTTTAGTTCAACAAAGTTTCTTTCTACAATAGTAAAGTTACCTGCTATTGCCGATAAGCGTTTGCGAGCAACTTCAACTACGGTGTGGTCTTGTTCAAAACTATAAAGATGACCTTCCGGAATTCGTTTTAAAATTTCGCTGCTGTGACCGGCGGCACCAAGTGTTGCATCTACATATATACCGTCAGTTTTAATCTGTAATGCTTCAATACTTTCATCAAGTAACACACTCGTATGATCCACTAGCCAAACCTCCTACAACTGAATTTCAAAATCAATAAGACTCTCTGCCACTTCCTCGAAATGTTCGAATGAATCAGTGGTAAAAGTATCCCAAGCTTCGCGGTCCCAAATCTCCACTCGGTTGCTTACACCGATAATGACACATTCTTTTTGCAACTTGCCATATGCCAGTAGTGATTGTGGGATGACGAAACGCCCATTCTTATCAGGTTCTACCTCGGTAGCCCCGGATAAGAAGAACCGGGCAAACTGCCGGGCATCCTTTTTCATCAGTGGTAGTGCATTCAATTTATCTGCAATAAGTTTCCATTGTGTCTGCGGGAATAAAAAGAGGCAACCTTCCAATCCGCGAGTCATCACAAAAGTGTCGCCAAGCTCGTTTCTGAACTTTGCCGGCACGATTAATCGAGATTTAGTATCAAGATTATGACGATGCTCACCGATGAACAAATTAACCACTTCCTTCCACTTTGTGACACTTTCTACCACTTATAGATTAATTTTACCCTATTTCGTTATAAAAGACAACCGTTTTTGCTTAAAAAATATAATTTAAAAAATGGCTAAAATGACCATTTTGTAAGGTCTCAGCAAATCATTGTAAGTTGGTTCGATGGTTGGTGTCAGATATTCCCTATATAATAGAGATACAAGGTCAATAAGGGGACGATTTATATGCAAAAGAAACTAGGTATTTTTACAGCACTCACCATGCTGATGTTCATCATGAGCGGTTGCAGCAACCCGCTGCAATCAGCAGAAGCTAACGCGGTCTTATTAGTTGGGCAGGCGCAAGCTATCAGTTCATTCATTGATGCCAACAATAGCGTCATCTACACAACTCGGGTTGAAGGTGAATATAAAATTACCGCCGACAAAAAGACAGCTTATATTCCGCTGTCTCTAGCAAATAAACTTATTCAATCCTATGTCATTTACGATATCAGTACCGCTAAACCAACAGCAGTACAGCCAGTAATTAAGTTTGGTGACACTAGAGCTGAAATCTGGAGTAAAACCAATCAATCAGAAATCACCATTGATGGCACAACAATTCCTGCCCATTACGGTGGCGCCTACACGATTGGTGAAGAAGCTTTCGTTGACAACATCGTTGTCATCTCCGATCAGCTCTGGCATCAAATTGAAGGCGAAGCCACAAGTATAAAAATTGCTATGTGTAATGATGCCAGAAAGATTGAAACCCAGCGCAGCGAAGAACTAACCAGTATCTTTATCTCTACTCATGGGAATAATTAAAAAGCGGCACCCGCTTGCGGGCGCCGCTTTCGTTTTCCTGCAAAACATTTAAAGTATTTCAATAGGAGCATTAACAATTTTAGTGTTATTATTAACATATGGAGGTGAGGCATATGGGCAGTATTTATAATTCGCTGCTGGCCGGCAAGAAAGTTATTGAAGAAGATAATGCCGAATTTTTATTTATCGTATGCACAAACGGCATTTATATTGGTAAGAAGTACATTATTAACGAGCAACAAGATTATCCTAATCAGGAGGATTTGTTTGGGATTCAATACAATACATTGAACGCCCGTTCTGATTTCAGTGAAACGATCTTGCTGACTGATGTAACGATGTTTGTTGAAGGCAAACAGCTATATACGCCATCAGTTTCGCTCGCTACCGGTAATATCGTTTCTATTTCGGTAGTTACTTATGAACAATCGCAATTGTTTAAAGAGCCAATTTTCGCATAAAAACTGATTAAAACCGCCGGGTTGTGCCCGGCGGTTTTTTAAATTTCTCCCAGAATATAACAAATTGATATTAACTCTACCGTAGTCCTGTCAATATAAACACATCCGGCAATCAAATCAATTTTACTGATTATGCCAGTGACTGACTGAATCGCATGCTCCTCATAATAATGAATGGTAATCATCGCTTGCTGCAAGAAGGCCGTTTCAATATCGCGCTGCAAATTTTCCAGCTGGTCAATGCTCAGTTCCGGCTGAGGTTTGATATTATTAATTCGGTCAACCTCATATTGTGCAGCAACCATGTCATCAACTGCATTAAATGGATGCCACTTAATAATTCCTCTTGGTTTAAATTTCATAACTTGTGTCCCCCAATCAATTGGTTACGTTCTTTAAGCGTACCGCCCTTGGTATAAGAAGAACCATATAGAATCGCATTCTTGCCAAAACGCAGTTTCAGTTCATCAATCGCGATATTAAGCGCATGATAATCCTGGTAATGCTCAAATAAAGACAGCTGATTGCCATTGAAGTCCTGGATGCCGCCGGCGCCGATGTTAATCCGGCGCACCGGCGCACCTTTTTGGTACTCACTTTGCAAGAATACATTGATGCGGCGGAAAATTTCCGACGCGTCATTGGTTGGCTGCTCCAACTTAATCTGCTTATGGATACTGCCGCCGCCAATTTCATGAGAGTAACCGATATAAACAAAAACTGTTGCCGCGCTGCGATTATCAGCGCGCAGACGACGGGCAATCTCCTGCGAAGATTCCCACAACAGCGTTGCTATTTCCTCATTAAAGTAACTATGGAATAACGTCTGCCCGATACTATAGCTTTTGCGCTCACCTAGTTTATACTTATCACTCACTTTACTAATATCAATGCCGTGAGCATGCAGATATAGTTCCTGTCCGCGAACACCGAAAAGCTTATTTAGCTTTTCCGGGTCATAATGCGCTAAGTCATACATCGAATAAATCCCCATAGTGTAGAGCTTTTTAGCAGTGCGGCGACCAATTCCCCACACCGAACTCAGTTCAGTAACCGGCCATAAATGTTCAGCCAGATTTTGATAATTCCATTCAGCAATAAAATCCGGCGCATGTTTAGCACCAATATCCATTGCCATCTTCGCCATCACCATATTCTGGCCAATACCAACAGTTGCATACAACCCTAAAGTACTATGAATATCATCAAGAATCATTTTGGCGACTTCACGGGCAGTTTTCTGATAAAGACTCATGTAGCTAGTCAAATCCAAAAAAGCCTCGTCAATACTGTAAGCAAACAAGTCTTCAACCGAAACATATTTGAGGTAGATATTAAAAACCCGGCGACTATATTCAAGATACAATGCCATCCGCGGTTTTGCTATCATATAGCCTATCTTGGCATTAACTTCCCATAACCTTAAGCGATTCGGCACCCCGAAGCGCTTAAGATAAGGACTTACAGCCAAAACAATCGTCCCGCCGCCTCGAGATGTATCGGCAACCAAAAGTGGTGTATTCATCGGATCACGATTGCGGTCGACACATTCGACACTGGCAAAAAATGACTTCAAATCAATGCACATAATGGTATCATATAAGCGATATTGTTCAAGATCATCACGCATACTATCACTACCCTAATTTTTTTGATATACGTTCAAATCTTCTTTTCCCCTGTTCTCCTCTATCATACCGCTTGGCAGTTTTCACTTAAGGCAAAAACTGAGGTGAACCACAGAAGTTGGACTTTATATACATGATTTGTTATATTATAGTTAATGTTACGGAGGTTGTAAATAT